>WFPP01000075.1 GCA_015487495.1 Thiomicrorhabdus sp. | reverse complement strand
TTGATCTCTAGAATCAAGAAGCCCTGTAAAACCCGCAACAAAGCTCACCGCGACCACACCATCTTGAGTGTTATCCGTATAGTCGTATTTATATTCCTTAACAAGCGTGCCATTATTGCTTACCGTTCCAGTATCACTGGTCACATTTGAATTCACTCCTCTCGGCTGATCCCAAGAGCCAACGGCATAAGTGTTATAAGTTAAAACAATTTCCTGATTAGCCGCTTTCGAACCAAAATCAAATGTTTGATTAACTCTATCCCAAATAGCCTCATCTGTACCCACATTAGTTCCCGAACCACCAAGAGAATTATCTCCCATATTTACAAGGTCATTCCCCGAAAAACTTTGCCCAGACTCCAAAGTATTTGTCGTATTTCTCTGAAACTCCTTCTCTTCTTTACGTTTAAGCTCATACCCAGAAATGGACACCAATAAATCATCAAAATCATCTTCTGAATAGTTCATTTTTATAAACATCGCATCGCCATCTCTATTTTCAGCCTCTTCAGCACTTAGCCCCGCTAAGTTATTGTTAGCACGTTCATTATAGGCCAGAATTACAGCAACTAAGCCATCCCCCAACAAATTTACTCCCGCACAACTTATTCCAGCACACATAACTAAATTATTCACACCAAGACTTCCTGCAACAGGCTCTGTTGTAAAATTAAATGCAGGAGTCGTATCACGATTAAAAAAGCAAGCCGAATCAATTGGACAGTTTGCTAGATTACTGGCCGTCACAACTCCCTTAGTCACCGCATAATGAAATAAATTACCTTGACTGTCCATAACATCCGATAAAGACAAACCCAGTTCATCAAAAGGCACCGAACCAGAATCATCCACACACACGTTAACATTTACTGTTCGAGCAGGGATGGCAGGGGTTGCAGGAACTGCAGGAATAAAAGGAGTGGAAGCTGTTTCAGCCTGAGCAGCAGAACCAAAGCTTGCAGGGATGGCTGGCAGGACTGCAGAAGTATTAACCCGGTTTTCTGCACCAAACCCTGAGTGCCCTTGAACATTCACATCAGGACAAGGTAAATAATGATTTTTTTCAACAAAACGAAGCAAAGCCCCTTTAACAGCAACTAACTTAGCCTCACTAGTCTCTCGATCTATATTCACTTTCTGCTCTGTAAATAAAGTCGCTGACCCAATAGCTAAAGCCGATACAATACCCAATACAACAGCGAGTTCTACTAAAGTAAAACCAAACTGTTCATTCAATTTTTTTAAACAACTCATAACAAACTCCTAAAAGGTTACCCCTTTCTTTAACGCCCCTATGGAGGCTCAGGAAAAGTAGCTAATGTGCCACCTGAAGAGAGAATGGCATAATTTACATCGGAATTTAAGATCCAAAACAATTGATCATCAAAGCTCTGTCCCTCTCTTTGAGAACCAGTAGCAAGCCAATAATTTTGATCTCTATCCATATTTTCAGTTTCAGCTTCACCTAAACCAGCATTGGTATTAGTATTAATAGCATTCCAAGTTGCGGCACCATTTTGGCCAAAACTTACTACCACTGCAATAGCAAACTCCTCTAAAAAGAAACCATTACCCGTTGTCGCTGAACAGCCCATGGCAACAGGGGTTCTTTCACCGCAAACTCTATAATTACCTGCGCCACCACGACCTGATGCACTCCCCCCAAAGGGTCGGGTATTCAATCCAAACACAGGTGCTCCTTGATTATTAAAATAACTTGCCGATGCCAATGGATTCCAAATATCAAGAATACCATTACGATCTGCACGAGCATTCACCGCGTAAAAAAGGGGCTGATGCCATGCATCCTCTTGTGCAACACCCAAGTCTAAAAAAGGAATTTGTCCCTCTGCTTCCGTACATTCAAAAGGAGCAACTGCTTGGCGATTTTCCTTCCCATCACCATCCGAATCAGGACAAGGTAAAAAACGATTTACCTTTAAAAAAGTCATTAAAGCCTCCTGAACATCTTTCATATACACTTCATTTTTGGCCATTTGACTAAACTCACGCTCATTCTTAACCACCTGAACCGTCGCCACCATCAAAATAACTAAAATACCTAAAGCCAGTGCCATTTCCAATAGAGTAAACCCTCTACTTTTTTGATCTTTACTTCTCACAAGAGGCTGAAAAATCATGGCGGGCACCCTAATACTGTTCGCCAATTTTGCCCTTCTATATTAGGAATGGCTGGATCAGATGGAGGAGGAGGTGGTGGTGACCCTCCACCTCCCATACCTCCCATACCTCCCATGCCACAATTACAAGCTTTCAAAACCCCTTCCATACCCAATAAACCACCCCAGTTAACCGAAATCCCTTCAAACCAACTAGAAACATTTGAGAGTTTCAAAAATTCAGACCATGTATTATCCAGCGCCCATAGTAGTTTAGGCTCTTCTATAGCGTCTGCTCGTGCAACCAATGTTGTTGCATCCAAACAAGGGTATGGCGGAACAGTACCTTCATAACGACATTCATTAAACCAACTATCCTTTTCTTTTACCGTTACACTCGGGTCAACCAAAACACATAAGTCAGGAATACCATCTGCATTATCATCTCTGGCCACACGACTTAACATCGCCGCATTCCACTCCTCTCGCGTAATAGCAATCACATAGTCATTAAACGCACCCGAACCCACCTGTTTTGAAATAAAACTTCCTGTCTCTGCACCAAATGGTACCGATGCAATGGGTTGTTCTAAATAATTATTTACATCCAGGGCGGCCGCCTTAATCGGAGAAATCTCTCGAACACTATCACCAATACTGTCTCCAGCATAAAACAGCACCATCACAATATCTCCCTGACCGTTTAATGTTAAAGGAGGAACACAATTAGCAGGAATAGCGGATGCAGGCGTTTCATCACAAAGAGACCCTCCTGTTGGATCAACCAAAGAAGGGGTTTGAGTATTTAAAGGAGCAAAACGGGTTGAAATTGGATTCAGTGCCGCACCATATCGATACTTTAAACTATCTACCAAAAATCGAGTATCAACAGCAAACCAATAACGCTTATTCTCAAGAGGTTGCCCCGAAGGTAAAAAAGAAAAATTTCTATTTGCAATACGTTGAGGCACCCAACCAACAGAATATAAACTGTCAACATCCGTACAGTTTCCTCCAGAATCACTATTTCCATCCCCTGATGTATCAGGGCAAGGAAAGTAACCAATTCCTGGAATTGAAAGGTCAGTAGCCCCCTCGTCAAAGAGCTCGGGATTAAGCAAGGCATACGTTAGCATTCTCTCTTTCACACGCTCTAACTCCGCAACACGCTCCGTTTGCTTTAAAGACTTCATCTGTTCCGAGTGAAAGCTACCCGTTGAACCATACCACGCAGCCGCGCCCAAAACTAAAATTAACAACGCAATTAAAATACCAAAACCTGACTGCTTAGAGTCTACTTGGCGCTCTATATTGTTTGAATCTTTACTATTTAAATTCTTCATCATAACAGCTCCTTTAAGACCTCTTAAAACGGCTCATTAAAAACTATTCCTATTAATGACATGCTATAAAGCGGCCAACAAAAACACTTCTAAAAAGTCAAGTTCATTTTCATTATAAAACAATCCACACCGTTTAGAATCCGTAAAACTACAACACAAACCCCAATAAATCAGTAACACTATTAAAAAACCTACTATACCGCTACCACAAACGCTTACCACGCGACTGTTGCTCCAATACCCACTCCTGAAAGGCTGGCGGACCATAAGCTAAGGTGAGTGGATTCTTCTCCATAACCTTACTTTTCGGATCTTGTTGTTGATAGATTAACGGGCGCATATTTTTTTCGGCCAACTGCCTTAACACCGCCAAACTTTTCTCCGGGATTTCTCGTCCAACGGGTACGGCTAAATCGACCTCCAGCCCTTGCCAAGTCAATATGGTTCGAATCACTAATGCTTTACTTTGATCGGGCCTAAAATTCGCTGGCAAAAAAGCCGACGACTGCACCCAAGCACACTCAAATTTTCGACACGGATCTTCAGGGCGATTCTCATAATCGGTACACCCCGATGCCCCGCTTTGCGGACAAGGCTTACCAGGGTACGCCTCACACCCTTTTACCTTTATTTGAACCCAACCATCGCAACAGGCGGTACAAGGCTGGCACACTCTTTTTTTCATATTGACCTTTACCTTTCTTTTGACCTCTTAGCTTGACCCACAAACTATACAACAAAGCGACATAACGCGCATAAAAAAAGCCCCGCTTATTAAAAATAAGCGGGGCTTTAACAAAGATTAATCAAACTGACTGTCGCCAGTGCTTGATTAGAATTTGTGGTTTAAACCAATAGATAAAGCAGTTGTTTCTGCTTTTGTATTAGTGTTTGTAACATCTCCATCATCAAAGCCATTTTCAAGCATTGAATACTCTGCATACACTCTTGTTTTCTTGCCTAATGCATAGTCCACACCCAAAGCGTAGTTTAAAGAGTCTTCAAATTTCACACCAGCAGCATCTTTTGTACGATCTACCTGCATGACCTGCAATCTTGGTGTGAATTTGCCTACTTTATAAGCTACTGCACCACCAATAGTGGTTCCTTCTTGGAGTGAATTTTTAATCGCACTACCGCCAAAGTCTTGATACATTACATTAGCTACCAAGCCACCCGTAGAGTACTGAGCCACCAAACGCATTTGATCAATACTTCCAGCACTCGCACCAATAGCAGTCTCAGCAATTGAATCTTGAGCGGCAGATAAATACAAACCTTCTTTTTTAGAGCCATACATCAAAGCAAAAGAAGTAATATCCGTTAATGAAGACTCTTTCGTTGTATCCCCAGAAAAAGAAGGAAGTGTTGCATTACCACCTTCTTTAGGTACAAATGCAGCAACCAACGTTACCCCTGAAAACGAAGGAGAAACATAAGCTAATACATTAGATAAACGAAGCTCACCACCCTTACCTAGGGCACCTAGACCACCAGC
>WFPP01000074.1 GCA_015487495.1 Thiomicrorhabdus sp. | reverse complement strand
TGCCATGACTATAAAGGGAAAGAATCTTGCGATCCAGTTCAGGGGTTAGCTGCGTTTGATTTTTTTTGATTAATTGTGGCTCAAATGTGCCTGCACGATCTCTTGGGGTTTCCAGTTCAAAACGACTGTCGTCTGTTTTAATGGTCTTTTTAGATACTCCATTGCGCCTGTTTGGTTCATCTTCTTGTTCAAGATGATGTTTTAGCTCTGCTTTTAATGCGGCTTCTGTTAGTTGTTTTGTTAACGGTGTTAAGATGCCGTCTTTGCCGTTTAGGTCTTTACCTGATTTTAGGTCCTCCAGGGCTTGTTCAAAATTAAATGATGGTGTCATATTCACTCCTTAATGCTAATGCATTCATTTTAATGAAATGACACAGATTTTTGAACACTCCCGAACTGCTGTCAGATTAAGTCTGAACTTCTACAGATAATCCAGTTTTTCATTCGACCTACTGAATGTTGTTCGCTTGATTGTTTGACTGCCTAAATGGTATTGCTGTTTTGGTTGGGATGCGAGTGTTGCTTCAATATCTCGAAGACTATGTCGCCCTCCAATTTGACCAACAGCCAAGGCTGTAAATTGAGACCAACGACTAAAAGCATCGCTTCGCCGCTTACCATCGTGAGTATTAGTGAGTTTTTCAAATTCAAGTCTCGGAAACATTTTTAGTATTTGTGATAATACGGTATTATGAAAGCTCATAGCCTGAATCCCCTGTTATTACATATGTTTGATCGTACTTACATTGTAACAACTTGGTTTGATTCAGGCTTTTTTGTTTCTGCTAAGTGGGACACCAGTGGGCCAAAGCCCTTTTTTGTTGATAACTTAGATAAGAGGGTTTGTATCAACTTACATGATCGTGGTTTGTTGGGTAGGGGGGGAGAATTTCAATCTCAGAGGGCGTTCATTTTTCTGTACCCACAATCCAGCCTTGCTGAATGAATTGAGGTAAATAATCATCTAGCTTTGCTTGAACAATCGCTTGTAGAGTGCTCCCAGCTTGAATCAAATTAAGCGCATTTAAAGCAGATGGCTCCAGCTCAAACACTTCAATACGGTTCTGCTTTCTAAACACGCCAACATTTTCAGCCTTAAGTAATACAGCCTCATGCTTTTTCGTTGTCGAAACTTGATTCATTTGAAAAATAGACAAAATTGGGTAATCAGATGCCATGAACTGAAAACAGGGCGCTAACTGAAATGTACTGTGCGCTTGTTGCCGCTCCGTTAAATGGGTAAATTCTTCAAAATCAAATGGAGGGGACGATTTGGCATAATACACCTGATGATACCGCCATTCCAACTTAACTAAATCGCTTAAATAACCAAATTCAGCCAATTCTGGTCTTTTTTGACATTGTTGCAATACAAATTCAGCAAATGCTTTACCGTAGTCATTTAAATTAGAGTGGCGTGAAGGATGGTGTTGAATATACCCTTTGGCCAACTGTTTAAAATACCCCTCCCCCAAAATAGTGCAACACACAGGGTATATTTGCGCCAAACAACTTTGCAATGCGCCACGTACGTTGTTTTGGTAGACCGCCACTTGTTGCTCTGGTGATAAGCTTAAACTAGGAGTAAGTTGTTTTAAAAAATCATCATCAATCTCAAATTGAGTGATTTGTTTAATAAAAATTTCTTGCAAAACTTGTAAATTCATTGCACAACACCATTTTTCATGATTTGGTGCGCTTTTTCTGCTTCTCCCAATAAAACCTGTAATGGCGGAATATCATTATCCCATTCAATGAGCGTTGGAATGGCCAAGCGTTTTTCAATCAAGCGTTGATAGAGTTGCCAAACCGGTTTTGAAACAGGGTTATTATGGGCATCCAAAACAAAATTATCCTGTTGCTGATAACCTGCTAAATGAATCTCCTTAATCCGTGCTAGAGGTAACTGGTCAATATACGCTTTTCCGTCCAATCCATGGTTAAGCTGATTCACATAAATATTGTTTACATCAACCAATAAATCACAGTCGGCCTGCTCTGCTAAAGCATTAATAAATTCAATTTCACTCATTTCACTGTTTTCAAACGTCATATAACTGGATACATTTTCAACCAATAAGCGCTCACCTAATAGGTCTTGAATGTGTAATATCCGTTGCACACAATGTGCTAACGTGTGCTGGTTATAAGGAATGGGCAGGAGGTCATGGCTATACAGACCCAGTGCGGCACTAAAGCACAGATGTTCAGAAATCCAGGCGGCATTCACCCGTTTTGCAAGTTGTTTAATGCGCCGACAGTAGTCCTGATCCAGCGGTTCAACCGAAGCTAAAGACATGCCTACACAGTGTAAGGTTAAAGGATAATATTCTGCAATGGCATCTAGCTGGGTGACATCTAAGCCTCCTTCTGAAAGATGATTGTCAGCCAATAATTCTAGCCAGCCAATATTAGGCAAAGTATTTGGTAAAGCGGTTAAAATTTCTTGAATATGCTGAGAACGAAGGCCAATACCAACACCCGATATTGGCCTTTTTATTTGAGATAAACTTGACATTATTTTAATGTTATTTTTTGGCAGGCTTTATCATGGCAACCGTACCACCCGTAATTTTAGTGCACGTTCCCTCTGGTACATACACCCATTCTTGTGGATCATTATCCACTTTTGCTTGTCCTGCACATGCGTGTTTTCCATCTAAAGAACCACAATCATTCATGCCTGCTTTGACGATGCCTGCACACTTTTCCCAATTTTTAGGCTGGTCTGGTACAGCCATTACAGATGTGGCTGTCATGGAGACACCTAGCGCCAAAATACTGGCAACGGTTGCTTGAATTCTTTTATTGTTACTGTTTTGCATAAAACCCTCTTATAGATTGGCTATTTTGATAAAGAATCATAAAGCATTATTGCTTATATTCTGCAAAAGAGACAGGGGTTAATAAGTTTTTATTACAAAAAAGTACAAAATTTTTCTTATTTTTTTATTCAATTATTCTTTCTGGGAGAAAGCTTTGTCATTACAATCAGGGTGAATGCGGGGGTTGGTAGTGAAACAGTGAAGCCGTTGATTGGTTGATAATGCTGGATTATAAAAAAGTATTTTAATTGTTGGTTCTCAGTAAAAACAAATGATGTATTTACAAAATTTGCTGAGTTGTTAATTAGAGGTTCCTTGAGGAGATACGGAGTGTTTTAAATTGAAAACCTGACAATTTTATTCAATTAAATCAATTAATTCAGCTGAAAACCGTTCTTTTAAGTGAGGGTCTGTAATGGCTCTGTTATGGGTGTCACTGATGATAAATACGTCTTCTGCTTTTTCACCAACGGTATGAATTTTGGCATCGTGTAGACGAATATTGCAAAGTTTGAGTGCTTGGCCTATTTTGGATAGCAGGCCAGGGATGTCTTTGGTAGTGATGTGTAGCTCTGTTCGCTGTTTGTTTAGGGTGTTAAAAATGAATTCGGTTGGGGTTTCAAAGCACCGAATTCGTCGAGCTTGCGTGGTATTGGCAAGAAAGTGATTTTCGATGTCGGGTTTTATGAGTTGTTGTTGAATTTTTTCGGTCACTTCCTGATGGCGTTCTGGGTCGATAAAGGACATGTTTTCTCGGTCTAAGAAGTACATGATGAGCATTGTCATTTGGTCGGTTGAGCTAAAAATTCGTGCTTCAACTACAGTGAGACCAAGAAGATCCAAGGCGTGTGTAATGTGTGCAAACAAGAAGTCTCTGTCTTTCATGTAAATCATGAGTTCGGTCGCGCCGAGGTGTTTTTGAGTTTGAATAAAGAGATGGGTTTTGTTGTGATCGGCATTGTAAAGTTGTTGGGTAATACGGGCGACATCTGGGGCATTTTGCCGACTAAAAAATTCACTTTGTGCCATGCTACTCCAAAAGGGTTTATATTGTGCTGGACGAATGCTTTTTTTAGCCAGTAGCTCTCGTGCTTTTTCTTGTGTATTTAGGGCTTTTTTGGTGCGATCAGCAGGTTGTTTTTTACTGAGTGAGAGGGCTTTTGAGGTTTCGTTGTAGAGAGTAAGAAATAGGGCATTTTTCCAGTCATTCCAAACGGAGTCGGAGGTTGAACAAACGTCGGCGACGGTGAGTAGGTAGAGGTAGTCCAGATGCTCTTGGTCTTTAACGAGTTGTGCAAATTGGTGAATGACTTCGGGGTTGCTTAAGTCTTTGCGTTGTGCCGTGCCTGAAAATTCAAGATGATTGAGGACTAACCAGTAGATCATTTGTCCATCTTTTTTGGGGAGATGGTGTGTGATGGAAAATTGAATGGCGTCTTTTGCTCCTAGTTGTTCGTGGTGTCCTCCGCGTCCTTTTGCGATGTCATGGAACAGGCCTGCCAAAAAAAGAATTTCGGGTTTGCACAGGTGTTTGGCAATTTGATGTGCGGTTGGAAATTCGTAGGTAAATTCTTCTATGAAAAATCGTCGCAGGTTTCGAATGACTAAAACGGTATGTGCATCAACGGTATAGGCATGAAAGATATTAAACTGCATTAACCCTGTAATGCTTTGAAAGGCGGGAAGGTAGGCACTTAATATGCCATAACTGTGCATTCGTTTTACGGCGGCATTGACTCCTTTAGGTTGGCGAAAAATTTCAATAAACAGGGCTTTGTTGATGGGGTCTTTTCGAAAGTCATCGTCAATAAGGTGGAGGTGATCCCGAATTGCTCGAATGGTTTTGGAGCGCAAGCCCGTTACATTAGGCAGGGTTTCTAAAATAATAAATACTTCGAGTAAAGAGGTGGGGTTGTGTGTGAATAGGTTGGGGTCTTTGATTTCAATTTGTTGGTTTACAATATTGAAGTGGCGATTGATGTTTTCGGTCACCTTTTGGTCATCAAATAAGATTTCTCTAAAATGCTGAAGTAAAATTTCATTGAGTTTTACGATGCTGTGTACATTGCGGTAGTAGTGGCTCATAAATTGTTCAACGGCCATTTTTTCTGAAGTATCGGTGTAGCCAAAGGACTCGGCAATGGATTGTTGAAGATCAAATTGCAAGCGGTCTTCTCGGCGTTTTTTGAGGTGCTGTAGTGCAAACCGAATGCGATTAAGTTGCTTGTAGGCTGTTTCAATTTCAATAAATTCTTCTGTACTTAAAAAATTTCTTTGAACCAGTTCGTTAATAGAGGTGGCGTTAAAATGTCTTTTGGCAACCCAGTAAATGGTTTGAATATCGCGTAGCCCGCCTGGACTTTCTTTAATATTGGGTTCGAGTTGGTAAACGGTTTCATTAAAGCGTTTATGGCGGTTTTCCTGTTCGGTGTATTTGGCCTGAAAAAACGCTTTACTTGGCCAGAACTTGGGATGGTTCCAAATGCTTTGAAGGCGTTCAAAGTGCTGGTAGTGTCCCGTAATCCAGCGGGATTCCAGTATATTGGTGGCGGTGGTTACGTCTTCAAGTCCGGCATCAAAACAATCTTCTACTGTTCGAATGGCTGAGCCGACATCAAAGCCTAGATCCCATAATAAGGTAATAAAGTTGGAGAGTGGTTCTTGATGTTCTTGAATGTTTTCACTCAAGATGAGAAGGTCAATATCGGAATAGGGGTGAAGTTCTTCTCGTCCATACCCTCCTACGGCAATCAGTGTGGCGGTTTTTGAACTCATATAGTGTGACCAAATGCTCTTGAGTAGTTGGTCAATAAAGTTGGAGCGTTCTTTGATTAATTCGGAAACGGCGATGCCATTTTCATAGAGTGTAAACTGATGGTTTAGAAACTCGGTGAGTACGTGTCGCCCTGATTTGATGATTTCTGGCTGGTTTTGATTGTTTAATGCTTGAATAAACAAGGTGGTATGTGGGGCTAAGGATTCCATAGGGCGGGTTTTCCTTTTTAAGGCAAATTAAGGCAAAACGGGTTGTTCGCCCGCTCTTAGGGTAAAAATTTCATAGCCTGTTTCGGTTACGGCGAGGGTGTGTTCCCACTGGGCAGAAAGTTTACGATCTTTTGTAACGACCGTCCAGTTATCAGCCAGTAGTTTTACATCGGCCTTTCCAAGGTTAATCATGGGTTCAATAGTAAAGACCATGCCGGGTTTTAAAATAATGTCTTTTAGTTCGGGGGCGGCGTAGTGTAGTACTTGTGGTGCTTCATGAAAGTCGGCACCAATGCCATGCCCACAATATTCTTTAACAACTGAAAAATGATTGTTTTCGGCATGGGTTTGAATGGCGAGTGCAACTTGGTAAAGGGTGGCTTCTGGTTTGACTTGCTGTATACCAAGCCACAGGCATTCATGGGCTACCCTGGTTAGACGGTGGGCAAAGGGTTTAACTGAACCAATTTCAAACATGCGGCTGGTGTCGCCATGATAGCCATCTTTAATGACGGTGACATCAATATTAACGATGTCACCATTTTTTAGTTTTTTTTTGTCGCCTGGTATTCCGTGACAAACGACTTGGTTAATTGAGATGCAGCTTGATGCTGGAAATCCATGATAATTAAGGGTGGCAGGAATGGTGTTTTGTTCGTTAATCATATAGTCATGCATAAGCTGGTTTAGGTATCCTGTTGTAACGCCAGCTTTAACGTAGGGAGCGATCATCTCGAGTACATTGGCGGCAAGTTGACCAGCTACTCGCATTTTTTGAATTTCTTCTGCGGTTTTTATTTTTATCGACATATTTGGGTTCTTTTGGTAAATAATTAAGCTTATTTTCTTAATTGGAATTGTGGATTTGGCTTGGTTATGGTATAAATGCCGCGCCTTTCTGTTGAGAGGAATTCTAACAAAAAATCCACACGTTTACCGACACATAAAACGGGGTGCTGAATAAAGCGAGAAAAAATGGCTTTTTTTGGTTCGTCTTATGGGGTAGACGGAGGCTTAACCCAAAAAAAATGGAGAATATCATGGCAAAAGTGACCATGCGTGAAATGCTAGAAGCGGGTGTACATTTCGGACATCAAACTCGTTATTGGAACCCCAAGATGGCTGAGTACATCTTTGGTGCGCGTAACAAAATTCATATTATTAACTTAGAAAAAACACTGCCAATGTTTAATGACGCATTGAACATGATTGGTGGCATAGCCGCAAATAAAGGTAAAGTATTATTTGTTGGAACAAAAAAAGCAGCGCGTGAGCTTGTGGCTCAAGAAGCAAAACGCTGCGGTATGCCGTATGTTGACTACCGTTGGTTAGGTGGTATGTTGACAAACTTCAAGACAATCAAACAGTCTATTAAGCGTTTGAAAGAACTTGAAGCAATGGAGAAAGATGGTACGTTTGAAAAAATCACAAAAAGAGAAGCGTTAACACGTACTCGTGAAAAAACAAAACTAGAGCTGTCTTTAGGTGGAATTAAAGATATGCGTGCCATGCCAGATGCGATTTTTATTATCGATACTGGAAATGAAAAAATTGCCATTCAAGAAGCTAAAAATCTGGGTATTCCGGTTATTGGTGTGGTAGATACAAATAATGATCCGCGTGGAATTGATTATGTGATTCCTGGTAACGATGATGCCATTCGTGCGATTACGTTATACCTAACTTCTGCAGCGGATGCGGTTCTTGAAGGTAAGGCAACCATCACTACGGGTGTTGAAGGGGATGATTTTGTAGAAGCTGAGGAGAAATCAGCTAAGTAATTCCCTAAGTTAACTTGGATAGAAAAGTGGGTTTGTTGCCAAACCCGCTTTTCTGTTGAAAGAATTAGGGTTATAAGCCCTCTTCTCTTGGCTGTTGTATGTATATAGTGAGGGGGGGTAAAAAATACAAAGTTTGGATAATGAGGAATTAAGTATGGCTATTACAGCTTCTATGGTGAAAGAACTGCGTCAAGCAACGGGTGCAGGGATGATGGATTGTAAAAAAGCACTTTCTGAAACAGGAGGTGATATGGATGCGGCGATTGAGTTTCTTCGTAAAAAAGGTATGGCGGGCGCGGATAAAAAAGCCGGTCGTGTTGCAGCAGAAGGCGTGGTTGCCATTGCCGTTTCAGAAGATAAAAAGTCAGGCATGATTGCAGAAGTAAATTGCGAAACGGATTTTGTTGCAAAAGGTGACGAGTTTAAAGCGTTTGCAAATGAGATTGTGGCATTGGCGTTGGCAGCAGATACCACGGATGTGGATACCATTATGGGATTAACGATGGCATCTGGGCAAACAGTGGATTTGACACGCCGTGAAATGATAGCGCGTATTGGTGAGAACATGGCGTTGCGTTTTGTACAAAAAATTGAATCGAAAGGTTTGATTGGCCAATATCAGCATGGTGAAAAAATTGGGGTTGTAGTTGCGATGGAAGGTGGGGATGAAGCGTTGGCTCGTGATGTTGCCATGCACATTGCGGCGGTTAATCCATCGGCTATTACTGCTGAAGAAGTGGATCAAGGAATGCTTGAAAAAGAGCGTAAGTTCCAAATTGAACAAGCGCAAGAAAGTGGTAAACCTGCTGAAATCATTGAAAAAATGATTGATGGTCGTATGCGTAAGTATTTGCAGGAAATTACATTGGTTGGTCAATCTTTTGTTAAAAACCCAGATATTACTATTGAGAAGCTATTGAAAGAAAATGGTGCAACGGTAACAGCGTTTATTCGCATGGAAGTTGGTGCAGGAATAGAAGTTGAAGAGACGGATTTTGCGGAAGAAGTTGCCTTGGCTGCGAAAGCGGTTACGGGTTAATTTTTGATTATTGAGCCATAGTGTTGCTTTACTTTTTTTAAAGTAAGCAGGCTATGGCTTTTTTGTATGTAAATGTTTAAAAAAGATTGAATAAGAAAATTTTTTGCAATTAGAATAGTGTCTTGATTCCCAGAATCCAAGCGATTTAATCCGCGCTTCCTTGGGTTTAAGAATGTTTTTTAATTGCAAAATTTTTTTCATAAGGCTTTTGTACGATAAAACGGGGTGTGAAGATAAGAAGAGATAACGATTTGATTGATTAAGGTGGATGATGCAGAGAATCGCGCTATTTTCAAGTTGTTACGCTATAGAAAGTGCTTTTAGAGGTACATAAAAATCAGGTGTTTTTTCTTTTTTTATTCGTATGTTGTTTTGTGTAAAAGTCTTTTTATGGTTGTTTGGATAACGTAAGGGTACGCTGAGATGGCACTTAAATATAAACGCATTTTATTAAAGTTTAGTGGTGAAGCCTTAATGGGGGCAGGAGAGTTTGGTCTGGATGCTGAAACCTTAAAATCGGTTGTCTCTCAGGTAAAAGAATTGCGTGATTTAGGTGTTGAAGTTGGCATTGTTGTTGGGGGGGGGAATATTTTTCGCGGTGCACAAATTCAAGGTTCGGGTATTCAGCGTACAACAGGCGATCATATGGGTATGATGGCAACGGTTATTAATGCACTGGCGCTTCGTGATGTGATTGAAAGCATGGGGATGAAGTCCCAAGTATTATCTGCGATGTCGATTGAAGGGGTTTCGACAGGGTTTCATGCCAATAATGTTAAGAAACAGTTGGCAGGTGGTGAGGTATTGGTGTTTGCTGCGGGGACAGGTAGCCCTTTTTTTACGACAGATACGGCGGCGGCATTGAGAGGCATTGAAATTGGTGCCGAAATTGTTTTGAAAGCAACGAAGGTGGATGGTATTTATACTGCCGACCCGATGAAAGACAGCAACGCAACCCGCTATCCGTTTTTGTCTTATGATGAAGTGATTCAAAAAAATTTACAGGTTATGGATATGACAGCATTTGTGTTATGTCGAGATCATGGTATGCCCATTCGTGTTTTTGATATGTTTAAAGATAATGCGGTTATTAGAATTGTAAAGGGTGATGATGAAGGCACCTTGGTAGGCTTAGGAGAATAAGAATGTTAGATGAAATTCGTGAAGATGCAAAAGTGAGAATGCAAAAATCGTTTGAAAACCTGGAAGTGAATTTTGCCAAGATTCGTACAGGGCGTGCTCATCCAAGTATTTTGGACTCTATTACAGTTGATTATTATGGATCTTCAGTGCCAATCAGTCAGGTGGCAAATATTAATTTGGAAGATTCTCGTACCTTAACGGTTCAGCCTTGGGAGCAACCGATGGTGGCGGTGATTGAAAAAGCCATTATGACTTCCGATTTAGGCATTAACCCAGTGACGGTTGGAAATTTGATGCGTATTCCGATGCCACCTTTAACAGAAGAGCGCCGTAAGGAGTTTATTAAGATTGCACGGGCGGAGGCAGAACAAGCCCGTGTTGCAATTCGTAATATTAGGCGTGATGCGAATGGAGAAGTAAAGTCTCTTTTAAAAGAAAAAGAGATTACTGAGGATGAAGCGCATCAGTCTGATGACCAGATTCAGAAATTAACTGATGAAGCAATTAAAAAAGTGGATGCGGCTTTGGCGGAAAAAGAAGCGAGTTTGATGGATATTTAATATTTTACCCTGATTTGAGGGCTTTGCAGTGTACGATCACGAGTAAAAAATAACTAAGTTCCTTAATTTCTGGCAACGCCATTTTATTCGCATCAAGGCAAATGACTGAAGCCATGTCCTAGACCTTGCAAAGGCATTTAACGCCGAGGCGAATAAAATGGCTAAGCCCCGTAGGGTGTGCCTTCAAGCCTTCCTCTTCGTTGTTATGCTTCTTGTGAATGGAATAACCATTCCTTGCGAAACAGGCCTAGAATAGGAAGGCTTGAAGATTCACAGAATTTTAAGAGACTTATTCAGAGGTTCCTTAAGGGTTGGGGTGTTAAATTACATCGCTATTTTTACGCAATTACGGCATAATTAACGGGTTTTATTTTGGATGCTCGTTTTTGTTGCTTTAAATAAAACGGTTCAAGTTAATCTGAGGGGGTTTCAGGTTTGTTTGAGCCGTTTTTTGTTTTGAGTACTTGGTATGTGGTACACACCAGGTGCTCGTTTTTTTATTTGATTAGAGGTTTGTTTTGTCTCAAGAATCCCACCAAATTATTCAACCACAACACATTGCTATTATTATGGATGGCAATGGCCGTTGGGCTAAAAAACGGTTTTTACCTCGGTTTGCCGGTCACCAGAAAGGGCTTAAGTCGGTAAAGCGTTTAGTCGCACACTGCTCTATGCTTGGTATTAAAGCATTAACGTTGTTTGCTTTTAGTACTGAAAACTGGCGTCGGCCACCTGATGAAGTAAATAAATTAATGGGGTTGTTTTTAAAAGCGTTACAGAAAGAGGTGTCCAGACTTAATGAAAATAATGTCCGGTTATTGATTGTGGGTGACCGTTCTGCTTTTAGTAAGGAAATTCAAGAGCATATTCTTTTAGCGGAATCGATGACACGTGATAATACAGGATTGGTTTTATCTATTGCGGCAAACTATGGTGGGCGTTGGGATATTTTGGAGGCGGTGAAACAGTGGCAGTTGGTGCACCCAGAAAAGTCAGTATTAGATATGACAGAAGAGGATGTAAGTCAATATATTGCTTTGAATGCATTACCAGATGTGGATTTACTGATTCGCACAGGCGGAGAACAACGAATCAGTAATTTTTTAATTTGGCAGATGGCGTATGCAGAATTTTATTTTACAGAAGATTTGTGGCCTGATTTTGATGAGGCTAGCCTTGATAAAGCCATTGCCTCTTTTTCACAACGAGAGCGTCGTTTTGGTAAAACAAGCGAACAGGTTGCTAAGTAAATGTTGAAACAACGAGTAATAACAGCCGTGGTTTTGGCTGTTTTGGCAGCCGTGGCGTTGTTTAAGTCAACTGAATTGATTTGGCAGTGGATTGTATTATTGGTTGGCTTTATTGCAGCTTGGGAGTGGGCCGGATTGGCACGCTTAACGAAGGTATGGCAAAAAATAGCCTTTGCCTTGCTGGTATTGTTACTAAGCTGGATAAGTCTGTTGATGTTGTCTGTTCAGGGGCTTGTCTTCTTAACGGTGATTGAAAGCATTTTATTAATGAGCGTGGTATTTCGTTATCAGCAAAGTAAGGCACTAAAAGGCCCACGTTCTGCTGGGTTTATTTTAATGTCGGGTGTATTATCGATTGTGGTGTTTACGGTGGCATTGATTCATTTTAGGAGTTCGTTTTCACCACAGGTTATCTTATTGAGTTTATTGGTTATTTGGGCTATTGATACGGGAGCTTATTTCAGTGGAAAACGTTTTGGAAAAACCAAATTGGCTCCCTATGTGAGTCCAGGTAAAACATGGGAAGGGGTTTGGGGTGGCGTTCTTTTGGCTTTTATTGTGGCATGGTTAAGTGTGCAATGGGTACAGGTTGAATTGAGTGTCTCTGCTTGGCTGTTTGCATTGGTTTTAGCCTTTATTGCTCTTTTTTCAGTACTGGGAGACCTGTTTGAAAGTGTTTTAAAGCGTCAAGCAGGTGTGAAGGACAGTAGTCATCTGTTACCTGGTCATGGTGGTGTATTGGATCGTATCGACAGTTTGTTGATTGCCCTGCCAATGATGTACCTTTTATGGCATTTTGGGAGTATGCTGTAAGTGACTGTTTTATGGTCTGTTTTGGGCTTTATTGTAGTCATGGGGATTGTCATTGCCATTCATGAGTGGGGACACTATCAAGTCGCTCGCTGGTTTCATATTCGGGTAAACGTTTTTTCCATAGGGTTTGGTAAAAGCCTTTATGAAAAACAGGGAAAAGAGACTTGTTTTAAAATTGGTGTAATCCCTTTTGGAGGGTATGTTCGTTTTATTGATGAATCTGAAGGCCCTGTTCCTAAAGCGCTGTTGCCTTATGCATTTAATCATCAAAGTGTTTATAAGCGTTTTGCTGTTGTTGCAGCAGGCCCCTTGATTAACTTGGTGTTTGCATGGTTGGTATTTTCGGTTATGTACCTGATTGGGGTGTCTGGTTTTAAGCCTGTTTTTAATGAAGTTACTCAAGGAAGCCCAGTTGAACAAGCTCTGCCAGAAGGGTTTTTTCAGTCTCTTTCGGGAGTTTGGTCTGTTGTTCAAGTGGGTGACGATTCCGTATCAACCTGGCGATCTGTGCATCAAGCTATTTTAAAAGCCAAGGTGCATCATGAAGAGAGTCTTTATATTGAGATTGAACACCTTGATTCTGGAGAGCGTATTCCTTTACGGTCAATTGCTTTAGAGGAACTTGATTTAAATCAACCTAAGCAGAACTGGTTAAGGTTGCTTGGTTTTAAGCCTTTTCAAATGCCGTTGCCTTCTATTCTAGGGACGGTTGTACCGGGTGGTGCGGCAGAAAAAGCGGGGCTTTTATCGGGTGATAAAATTGTTTTTTTTGATGATACCCCCATTGCTCAGTGGCAAGATTTGGTTCGGGAAATTCAGTCTCGGCCTAATGAGCTTGTTTCAATTGTGTATGTTAGGGAGGGAGCACGTTATACCACGATGGTGTCGTTGTCGGAGTCTAAAAAACCTTCTGGAGAGGTGGTTGGAAAAATGGGCATAGGGGCTTTTATTACTCCAGAAACGCGCTCTTCTTACTCTTCTGTTACACGGTATGGCCTTTTGGAGGCCTTGGAGAAAGGCGGCATACACACTATTGAACTGTTGCAAATGAGTTTGATTATGATACAAAGAATGTTTTTTGGGGATGTAAGTTTACAACATTTATCAGGCCCAATTAGTATTGCCCAGTTTTCTGGTCAGGCGATGCAATCAGGTTTCATCACTTTTTTAAGCTTATTAGGTTTGATTAGCCTGAGTATTGGTATTTTAAACTTATTGCCAATTCCTGTATTAGATGGCGGGCATTTGGTATATTACTTGATTGAAATAATTAAGGGGTCTCCTGTTAGTCCTCAAGCAATGGACGTCGGTCAACGGATCGGTGTGGTTTTAATTATAGGGTTGACGCTTGTTGCTCTGTTTAATGATGTGTTAAGAATTTCGAATGGTTGATATGAAACAAATTCAGTTTAAAAAAACAGCAATTTCATGTGCAATGGCTGGCTTATTATGGCTTCCAGGTTTAGCGCAAGCGTTTATGGTTAAAAATATTGAAGTGGAAGGGGCTAACCGTATTGATTTTTCAACCATCAGTACTTATTTGTCGGTGGCTAAAGGAGAGTATTTAAATCGGGAATTATCACAAAAAAGTATACAGAGTTTATATAAAACAGGTTTTTTTAAGGATGTCGCACTTTATAAAAGAGGAGCGAATACCCTGGTTGTAAAGGTGGTTGAGCGACCTTCTATTGCGGAGGTGACGATTGAAGGAAATAAGCTTATTGACAGTGAGGTACTGAATGATGCCTTGGACTCTTTGGGACTTAAAAAAGGCCGAATTTATAATCAAGTTGAACTGGAACGGGTGGTACTTGATTTAAAACGTCGTTATCAAAATCAAGGCTATTATGCGGCAGAAATTGAGATTTCAAGTGAAGCGTTGCCACGTAATCGTGTGGGATTAAAAGTCTCAATTATTGAAGGGGAACCTGCTACGATTGGACGTATTACATTAGTGGGGAATCAGGTTTATTCAGATCAGCGTTTGAAGTCTTTATTGCAAATGTCTGTTGGAGATGATTATTCTAAAATGCAGCTTCAAGGAGATATTGAAACACTTAAGTCTTATTACATGGATCAGGGGTTTGCCAAGTTTGAAGTGCTATCTCATCAGGTGAGTTTGTCTACCGATAAAACCCGAGTGTTTACCACTATTAATATTAAAGAGGGCGATCAATATACTATTTCCGATGTTCAGTTTGTGGGTGAAACGATATTGGATCATAGTCAACTGAAAAAGTTGATGGCACTTAATATTGGTGATGTTTTTTCTCGCTCTAAAGTTATTGAAGCGGTCACTTCAGTACGTGACCGTTTAAGTGAAGAAGGGTATGCTTTTGCAGAACTGAAACCGGCAACGGAATTGGATGAAGAGAAAAAAACCATTGTATTGCGATTTTATTTTGAGCCTAAAAGCCGAGTTTATATTCGGCGTGTTGTCATTGAAGGAAATACGCGAACTCGTGATTATGTCATCCGAAGAGAGATGCGGCAATTGGAAAGCTCACCGTATTCTTTAAAATTGGTTCGTCAATCAAAATCACGTTTAACCCGTTTGGGATTCTTTAAAATGGCGGACATTGAAACCAAGCGGGTGAGCCGTGATCAGGTGGACTTGATTGTCCGAGTGACCGAACAATCAACAGGCTCCTTTAGTGCCGGTGTAGGGATTTCCCAAGTGGATGGTGTCAGTTTTAATATTGGCATATCGGAGCGTAACTTTATTGGAAGTGGTAACAAGCTTGATTTTAATGTCTCAACCAGTGCGTCTAGGAAAACAGCGGATATTGGGTTAACCAATCCCTATTTTACTTCTGATGGTGTGAGTTTGGGCGCGGGCTTTTATTTAAGTGAAATTGATGCAAAGCAGTTACGAGTTGCTGATTTTAATACCAATAATTTTGGTCTAAGAAGTTCTTTGGGGTATCCATTAAGCGAGAATGATCGTTTAACGTATGGTATAAAACTGGATTCTCAAGAGCTTGTGTGTTCAAGTGAGTTTAAAGCGTGCAATGAACATGTGGCAACATTTGGTAAAAATTCGTCAGCTGCAATTGCAACAGTGGGGTGGACTCATAACTCAACCAACTCTTTTTATTTCCCATCCAAAGGGCATAAAACGCAAGTTTCTTTAGAGACGGTAATTCCTGGAACGTCTGAACAATCCTATTACAAATTGTATTTAGGCGAAAGTCTCTTTTTGCCTGTTTCAGAAAATCTGACCTTGCAGTTAACGGGGAATGTGTCTTACGGAGCCGGTTTTGGAAATTTGGATTTTTTACCCTTCTATGAAAATTTTTATGCGGGAGGAATCGGTTCGGTTAGAGGGTTTGAACCGAATTCATTAGGTGCAAATTATGTGAAAGCCATAGATGGCAGTGATCGTCCAATAGGGGGAGCTGTTAAGATTGCAACAACGGCGGCGCTGGTTTTACCCATTCCTTTTATTGAGGATTCCAGTAATATTCGTATGAGCTTTTTCTTTGATGCAGGAAATGTGTTTTCAGATATTGATACAGTCGAATTGGGTGAATTTAGATCGGCTTTGGGTGTGGGCTTTTCATGGATTACGCCTGTTGGTCCTTTGGCATTTAGTTTGGCTCGACCTGTTTCTTATGATGATCTGGATGAAACTCAATCTTTTCAGTTTAGCTTGGGAAGAGGGTTTTAATGCTTTTTTTAAGAGAATTTAATGGTGACAAAAGAATGAATAATCGCGTTCTTTCTATCCTTGAAGGTAACTTTTAAGGTACAATTCTGAAAAGTTTTTTTAATTATGATTATAAAAGTGGAAAAGTGAATGCAAAAAATGCTTAAGACCTATTTATCAGTTGCCATTATTTTTTTAGCAACGAGTGCATGGGCCGAGACACCTGCAAAACCTGATGTGCCAGTTAAGTTAGGGGTTGTTAATGTGGCTCTTTTATTAGAACAAGCCCCTCAAGCTAAAACCGCAGATGCCCGGTTAAAAAAAGAGTTCGAACCACAGCAAATTGAATTAAAGGGATTGGCGGATAAATTAGAGCAAAAACAGAATCAATATCAAAAAAACAAAGCGGTGATGAGTGATTCTCAAAAAGTGACAAAAGAGCGTGAGATCACCATGCTTACTCGGGAGATTCAACGTCGTCGTAATGATGTTCAGGAGTTACTGAATTTACGTCGTAATGAAGAATTGGCCAGTTTGCAAAATATTGTAAATGATGCGATTAAAGCCATTGGTGAGCAACAGTCGTTTGATCTTATTTTGTATGAAGGAATTGCTTATACCAATAACCGAATTGATGTGACAAATGATGTTTTAGCGCATTTAATTTCGGTCAGTAAAAAGCAGCGTTCTGAATTTAATAAATAACCATTTAAATTAAAGTATTTAGGTTCTGATTGTGCTGTTATGTGATATTGTGAGTTATCTTCAAAAAGAGGGGGTTGAGGTTGAGTTAATCGGTTCTGAAGAGGGTGTGGATATTCTCCAGGTTGCGGCACTGAATTGTGCAAATGCGACCCAAATCTCTTTTTTAAATGATAAAAAATACCTCTCTAATCTAAAAGAAACACATGCGGGTGCGGTTATTCTTAAGCGCGATTACCAATCGCAATGTCCCGTACCGATGTTATTAGTTGATAACCCTTATTATGTTTATGCACTGGTTGCTCAATTACTTAACCCCGTTCAGTTCTCTTATCAAGTTCATCCCGATTCCAGCATTGATCCGCTTGCCAATATCGCTCAAAATGTGGGGGTAATGGCGCAGGCCGTTATTGCTGAAGGTGCTTCAATTGATGAAGGCACTTCGATTGGTCGTGGTGCGGTTATTGAAGAAAATGTTTCGATTGGAAAAAATTGCCTTATTGGTGCAAATGTGGTCATTCGTCACGGGTGTCTGATTGGAGATGAGGTCATTATTGAAGCAGGTTCCGTTATTGGTGGTGATGGCTTTGGTTGGGCAAACCATAATGGGGAGTGGATTAAAATTCCCCAAATTGGTCGTGTGGTGATAGGGTGTCGTGTGTCAATTGGCAATAATGTATGCATTGACCGTGGCGCCATTGATGATACCGTTATTGAAGACAATTGTATTATTGATAATATGGTGCACATTGCACATAATGTGCATATTGGTCAGGGCTCTGCTATTGCGGGACAAACAGGGTTTGCTGGCAGTACAATATTGGGTAAAAATTGTACAGTGGCAGGTCAGGTCGGTTTCTCAGGGCATATTACCATTGGCGATGGTGTGCATTTTTTAGCCAAATCGGGTGTGACACATAATATTGAGACACCAGGTACTTATTCAGGGTTTCCAGCCATTCCTGTTTCAGAGTGGCAAAAAAACAGTATTCGAGCGCGCAATTTAGACAAAATGGCGAAACAAATTAAACAGTTACAAAAACAGCTGGATGCTTTAGGAACCTCTGAATAAGTCGCTTAATTTCTGGCAACGCCATTTTATTCGCATCAAGGCAAATGACTGAAGCCATGTCTAGACCTTGCAAAGGCATTTAACGCTGAGGCGAATAAAATGGCGTTGCCCTGTGGGGTGAGCCTTCAAGCCTTCCTCTTCGTTGTTATGCTTCTTGTGAATGGAATAACCATTCCCTGCGAAACAGGCCTAGAATAGGAAGGCTTGAAGACTTACAGAATTTAAGCGACTTATTCAGAGGTTCCTAAAGCCTTCTTAACGTTTTCTTAGTGCTTTTTTTACGAAATATGTACAATGGGGCATGTTAAGCCTGTATGTGTACTGTAATGGATTACATTTTTTATATTGGACGAACATAACATGATGGAAGTCACAGAAATTTTTGATTATTTACCACACCGCTATCCTTTTTTGTTGGTGGATCGAGTGACGGAATTTGAATCGGGTGTCATGTTGAAAGGCTATAAAAATATTACATTTAATGAGCCGCAATTTACTGGGCATTTTCCAAACCATCCAATTATGCCAGGAGTGATGATTATTGAAGGAATGGCCCAATGTACGGGGATTTTGGCTTTTCGTTCTCAAGGCGTTAAGCCAGATGGAAGCACGATGTATTATTTGGCCGCAGTTGATAATTGCCGTTTTAGACAGCCTGCTGTGCCTGGGGATCGTCTGGATTTTGAGGTGGTTACTCAAGGTAACAAGCGTGGTATTTGGAAGTTTAAATGTACAACCAAAGTGAATGGTAAAATGATTGCATCGGCAGAGTTACTTTGTGCAGAACGAAAGGTATAAATTTTGATTCATTCAACGGCAATTATTGACCCCAACGCGACTATTGCACCAGATGTCAGTATTGGCGCTTTTTGTGTAATTGAAGGTGACGTTATCATTGATACTGGCACAAAGCTTGAAGCGCATGTTGTGATTCAAGGGCCGACCCGAATAGGCAAAAATAATCATTTTTATCCATTTGGGTCAATTGGTGCGGCACCTCAGGATAAAAAATATAGTGACGAGCCTACGTTATTATTGATTGGTGATGATAATACCTTTCGTGAAAATGTTACCCTTAACCGAGGAACCATTCAGGATATTGGTAAAACGGTAATAGGGAATGATAACTGGATTATGGCTGGAGTGCATATTGCACATGATTGCGTTATTGGAAACCACTGTATTCTTGCCAATGCAGCTGCATTGGCAGGGCATGTTACGATTCATGATTGGGCGATATTGGGTGGATATACCTTAGTGCATCAGTTCTGTCAAATTGGTGAACACAGTTTTTGTGGAATGGGCAGCGTAATTAATCAAGATGTACCTAATTTTGTAATTGTATCTGGTAATTTGGCTGAGCCGAGGGGTATTAACTTAGAGGGGTTGAAACGCCGTGGCTTTTCTGTCGAGCAGTTAAAGCTGGTTAAAAAAGCCTATCGAACACTGTATCGTGTTGGTAACCGTTTTGAAGAAGCCATACAGGAATTAACACTTTTAAATGATGATCAAGATACGTTAGGTTCTCTGATTCATTTTTTAAGTGCCTCTGAACGTGGTATTGTTCGATAGTATGAAGGATGCACCAAAAAATCGTCCATTAATCATTGGAATGATTGCAGGTGAGGCTTCTGGCGATGTGTTGGGTGCGGAGTTAATCGGGAGTTTAAAGGCGCGTTACCCTGATGCTCAATTTGTGGGCATTGGTGGCCCTAAAATGTGTGCTCAAGGATTTGATAGCTGGTTTCCGATGGACAAACTGTCTGTTATGGGGTTTTTTGAAGTGCTTAAGCACTTGTTGGAACTGCTTCGTATTCGTAAGTCCGTTATTGCTCGGTTTTTAGATCTGAAACCGGATGTTTTTATTGGCGTCGATGCGCCAGATTTTAACTTTAAAGTTGAGTCGGAATTAAAAAAACATCATATTACGACGGTGCATTATGTTGGGCCATCTGTTTGGGCATGGCGAGAAAAACGGTTAAAAAAAATTCATCACTCTGTTGATGGTGTGCTGGTTTTGTTTCCTTTTGAGCCTCCTTTTTATCATCGTTATCATATCCCAGTTAAGTTTGTGGGGCACCCTTTAGCCTCTCAATTTCCCGAATATCCAGATACACTTGGTGCTCGTGCTGCTTTGAATATTTCTTCTGAAATCCCTGTAACGGCTATTTTTCCGGGTTCTCGTATGAGTGAAATTGAACGTATGGCTGGTATTTATATTCAAAGTGCTAAATTACTGTCTGAAATTTATCCAAATATGTTGTTTGTCATTCCGTGTGTGCATGATAAAGCACGAGCTAGAATTCAAAAAGCAGTCACGGACTTTGGTCGTGGTGTAACGGTTCGTTTAGTGGATGGGCAATCTCGACAAGTTCTTGAAGCCTGTGACCAGGCGCTGGTGACTTCTGGAACGGCTACGTTAGAATCGGCCTTAATGAAAAAGCCATTGGTTTTAGCAATCAAGGTGCATCCCGTTTCTTATTGGATTATGAAGCGTTTGGCTACGACTCGATGGATTGGCTTGCCTAATATTTTGGCTAATGAATCACTTGTTTCTGAGCTGATTCAAGAGGAGGCAACGCCTCATAAAATAGCCATTCAAATGGGACGTTTAATCATGGATACCAAACTAAGAGCCAAGCAAATACAAGCATTTGAAGCGCAATACACCGCCTTAAAGCAAAATGCCTCAGAACGGGCGGCGGACGCTGTGATTGAGTGGGCCACTTTAAGTCGGCAACGGCACGATGCAAACTGATTTGTTTTCAGAGCCTCAGCCATCTGAGTTTTTCTCGTTAACAGGGGAGACTGTTGGGGTGGATGAAGTGGGGCGAGGTCCTTTAATTGGTGAGGTGGTTGCGGCGGCGGTCATTTTACCAGAGGGGTGTTCGTTGCCTTTAAAAGACTCTAAAAAACTGAGCGCATTCAAACGTGAGCAGTTAGCAATGCATATTAAAGAACAGGCGGTTGGCTATGCCATTGCCGTTGCAACGCCTTCTGAAATTGATGTGCTGAATATTTTACAAGCCACCATGCTTGCAATGCAGCGGGCGGTGATGCAGTTAGAAAAAGCGTCGTATAAAATAGCACAAGTGTATATTGATGGAAATCGTTGTCCTAAAATTTCCCCCCCCTGTCAGTTTGTGATTAAAGGGGATGATAAAGTGCCTGAAATTAGTGCGGCTTCTATTTTAGCTAAAGTCTATCGTGACCAGCAAATGATTAAGCTGGATCAACAGTATCCTGAGTATGGGTTTAAGCAACACAAAGGGTACCCAACCGCTAAACACTTGGCAGCCATTCAACGGTTTGGTTTGATTGAGGGATACCGAAAAAGTTTTAAGCCTGTTCAAGCGATTTTAAATTCATCGTTATCTTCTTCCCCTTCCTCTGATGTATAAATTGCATTCAATTAATTTCCATGACTTTTGATGGAAGAATGGTTCTGTATCCGTGAGTTTTACGTTAGAATTGAAACGCTTCAGGCAATTTGTTGTTTTTGTGGCGCAGTACAACTTTTTCATAAGCCTTTTGTACGATACAGATACGAAGTGAAAAATTTAATGTTCGTGGGCGTAAGCTGGAAAACAGTTTGAATTATTTTTTATTTTATGATTGTTTCGTGTAAAGGCTTCTCATTGTTTATTATTAAGGTGGATTGGTATGAGTACGACATTAGAACAGGTTGAAAAGACCGCTCAGTTAAGCAAAAACAATCAAATGAGCTTGATGATTTTTCAGGTTCAGTTTCCCACACCTGACTATGAGCCTCCTTATTATGGAATGAATGTTTTTAAAGTGCGTGAGGTGCTGGAAGGGCGGGCTTATGAAATTTCACCGATGCCAGACACCAACCCTTTAATTGAAGGCATGATTGAGTTACGCGGTGTGTATTTACCGGTGATTGACTTGCCTAAGTGGATGGGCTTTGATATGTCGGATGAGGAGCGTGAAAAATCCATTATTATTGTGTCGGACTTTAGTCATAATTTTATTGGATTACGAGTTTCGCATATTCATGGTGTTGAAGAAAAAAACTGGTCGGATATTCACCCAGCAGGTAATTACAATGTAGATGTAAACGCCAATCAAATTGTAAATCATACTTATTTGGAGGGCAGTGAAACACTCTGTTTTATTTTAGATATTGAAAAGTTGCTCATTGAAGCCATGCCAACTGTGGCTGAAAAGATTTTTGCTTCCGCCAAAACGGTTGAAAGCACGGATGTGCATTTTAGTGATGAAATGTATCGTAAAACCATTTTATTTGCTGAAGACAGTAAATCAATTCAAAAATACATGGGAATGGTTTTTACTCAGTTAGGATTGAAATATAAAGGGTTTGATGATGGTCAACAGTTACTTGATTATATAGATTCATTGGAGTCGCTAGATGATATTTCTATTGTCTTTACCGATTTGGAAATGCCCGTGGCCTCTGGGCATACGGTGATTAAAACCTTAAAAGGAAATGCCCGTACCAGTGGCTTGCCAGTGATTGTTCATACATCAATGACCAGTGAAAATAACAGTCGAGAAGTGTTGGCAATGGGGGCAGATTATTTTATAGGAAAAGTGGATACCGACTTGATTATTGAAACGATTCAAAAAGTAGAAGGAAGTTATATTGAACCGTCTGTTGAGGCGACGGGATAAACAGTTGACAGTTGGATAACCGTTCTATTCGCAGACGTGTTACAGGTTTGGCTTGAACTTGCTTTGAAAGAAAAAAACAAACAAAAAAAGGCGCCTGATCAGGGCGCCTTTTTTATTTGCCTAACACATGTTAAGAGGCTTAATTAACGCTGACGAGCCTTAAACTTAGGGTTTGTTTTACAAATTACGTAAACTTTGCCACGGCGTTTAACGATTTGACAATCTTTGTGACGGCTTTTTGCGGACTTTAAAGAAGATAATATTTTCATAGGACAGATCCATTTATTTAGGGGGCCGAATATTTAAAAAAACTCATTCGGCTTAAGTTCAAATTTGAAGTCGCGGATTATAAGGCTTTTGGCTTGAGTTGTCTATATGATTAGCTAAAAAAGCATAAAAGTTTAAAAGCAATGGTTTAGTAATGGTTTCGTTCGTAAAAGGAATTATTTGCTAGGAATCATTTGGTGTTAAAACGGACGTTAAAAAAGGGGCATTTGTTTACTTGTAAACGCATATTTATGCGTGATTGTTTTATGCAAAGTAATTGGTTTAAGCATTTATTTAGAAAGAGGGGGGACGGGTTAAAGTATAATGCGAGTGTTTTTTTATTTTTCCCCCTCCTCCCAGGTAATGGAAGGCTTAAAGGTGTTTTTTGATTTATGACTTCAGGCACAGTGTCATCCTCAGTATTATCTTCAGCGCTTTCTAAAGCAGTATCTTCTTCGTTTTCTGACATTGATGAGGTTATGGGAGAGGAAGGCGCTTTGTCTCAACTTATTGAAGATTATCACCCAAGGGCTTCTCAAATTGAAATGGCACGAGAAATTGGAGCGTTAATTGAAAGGGAAGGGACGTTATTAGCAGAAGCAGGAACAGGGACGGGAAAAACCTTTGCTTATCTGGTACCCGCCTTGTTATCTGGTAAAACAGTAATGGTGTCCACTGCAACCAAAACATTACAAGAGCAATTGGTTCAAAAAGATCTTCCAATTTTATTTAAAGCATGCGGCATTAAAGGTAAGGCTCGTATTTTAAAAGGCCGTGATAACTACACCTGTATGCAGCGTCTTGAGATTACGGAAACCGCAGAGCAACACAGTCGAGCAGATTGGAAAAAATTGGCATTGATTCGAGATTGGGCTGAGAATAAAACTCGTTCGGGAGATAAGTCAGAACTGGAGGACGTTGCAGAGGATGACTTGATTTGGCGTAAAGTCAGCGCACGTTTAGAGTTTTGCCAAGCGGCAGAATGTCACGGTGACAGTGGTTGTTTTTATCCGAAAGTGAAGCAAAAAGCAGCCGAAGCACAAGTGCTGGTGGTTAATCATCATTTATTTTGTGCTGATTTAGCGTTAAGAGAACAGGGGTTTGGTGAACTGTTGCCAAATATGGATGTGTATGTTTTTGATGAAGCACATCAGTTGCCCGATATTGCCGCTCAGTTTTTGGGGTTTTCGATCACTCGTGGGCAACTGGATGAATTGATTCGGGACATTAAACAAGCACAAAAACAGGAATCGCCAGAGTCCAAAGAGTTGTTAGAACAAGCAAACCATTTGGCTGAACAAGTGAAATTATTAAATGACTCTTTAGGAAAGTGGGAGAAGCGTTGGACTTGGCAACAGCTAGAAACAGAAAATGCTTTTCAATTAATTTTAAAACGTTTTATGGACAGTTTGTCTTTAGTCATTGAATATTTAAAATCGGTTGCCGAAAGAGGCAAGCAAATGACAGCTGTGTATAAGCGGGCTAAGGATTTTGAAGGGCAGTTTAAGGAGTGGATGAGCCAAACAGCTGAAAATAAGATACGTTGGATTGAATCATCACAAGCGCGCTTTAAATTGAACTTAACCCCTTTAAGCGTGGCAGCCTCTTTTAGTCGTCAACGGGAAGCCATAGGGGGGGCCTGGTTGTTTACTTCCGCCACGCTAAGCGTGCGCGATGATTTTGATTATTTTGCAAACCGCTTGGGGCTATTAGAGGCACAAACACGTCATTGGCCAAGTCCGTTTGATTATCAAACGCAAGGAGTTATCTATCATCCACTCGGGTTACCAGAGCCTCGCAGTGAACAGTATGTTAAAGTCTGTTTAAGAGCCGCTTGGCCTTTGCTTAAAGTGAGTCATGGTCGTGCTTTCATTTTATTTACCAGTCATCGGGCAATGCAAGAAGCCAAAGCCATTTTAGAACGTCATTGGGAAGGTACTTTACTGGTGCAAGGTGAACGACCAAAATTAACACTGTTACAACGTTTTAAAGAGGCTCCTCAAGCCATTTTATTAGGAACCAGCAGTTTTTGGGAAGGCGTGGATGTAAAAGGAGAGGCGCTTAAACTGGTGGTGATTGATCGTATTCCATTTGCACCACCTGATGATCCTATTGTGCAAGCCAGAGAAGCGTATTTAAAAGAAAAAGGATTGAATGGGTTTGCTCACTTTCAATTACCAGAAGCGGTGATAGCAATGAAGCAAGGAGCTGGACGCTTAATTCGGGATTCTAAAGACCGTGGTGTTTTAATGTTATGTGATCCGCGCTTTTCCTCTAAAGGGTATGGTGCGATTATTCGAAACAGTTTGCCTCCGTTTCCTTGGGTGTACACGGCGGAAGAGGCTATTGAAAAGCTTAAATCCTAAGAGAATTTTGTACGATGAAATTTGAATTGATTGGAAGGTATTATGCGTTTTAACACTCTTTTAGCCATAGAAACATCGACTTCAGCCTGTTCAGTAGCATTGCTTTATCAACAACAGGTTTATCAGCGATATGAATTATTGCCTCAAAAGCATGCCCATCGTTTATTAGAGATGGTCGATGAGGTGCTGGGTGAAGCCGGAATTGATGGAAGTGCCATTGAGTGTATTGCTTATGGTGAAGGGCCTGGTGCCTTTACAGGTGTGCGTATTACCGCTGGTGTTGTGCAAGGGCTTGCGTTAGGGTGGGAGGTGCCTGTTATGGGTATCTCCTCTTTAGAGGCGATGGCGGTTCGAGTCTTGTCTGAGCCTGAGTTCTCCTTAGTACATTCTGGTCAATGTGAACAAGTTTGGTGTGCTTTAATGGATGCCCGCATGAAAGAGGTGTATTTTCAATCGGGTACGGTTTATAAAGAAACGCATCAATGGCAAGTCTCAAAAGTGTGTTTGGTGTCACCGGAAAAAGCTGAAGAGATGATAAAAAAATTACCCATACAGTGCATTGGACTTGGTGACATTGCTCAAGTCTATCCTCAATTAACAGCACATTTTAAACAGTGGTGTGATGTGTTACCCAGTGCGTTGGCAGTGGCTCGTATTGCACAGCGTTCTTCTGAGGCATCAACCGATATTGCCCTGCCTGTGTATTTACGAAATCATGTTGCGGATACCATTGAAGAGCGAAAGCAAAAATGACTTGAATTGAGCTGAGGTTTATTTTTACACGGTTAGATAAAAATCAAGAGAATTGTGACCTGAACGGATGCATGATTTTTATTTGTGATTAAAAAATAATCAGAGTAGGATAAGCATAAGAAATGATAGCCTTTTTTGGCTTTAATCGAGTATTACGCACAATTTTATCCACAAAAACTGTGCATAAAACCCATTATAAAAAAAACAAAAGGAGTAGCAGGATGGCAATGTATCAACGCATTTTGGTTACTACAGACTTTTCAGATCAAAGCTTGAATGCATTGAAAAAAGCAATGGCTTTGGCGCAGAGCAATCAGGCTAAACTGGAGTTACTGCATGTGGTGGATGTCCCGGTCTACCCTGTTTTAGAAGATGTGGCGGTGATGGGAATGCCTTCACTTTGGGATGAAGAGTTGGCCAAAACCCTTTTTAGTACGTCTGAAAAAAAATTAAATGACCTTGCCAAACAGTATGGTATTGAGAATGCGATTACGGTATCAGGTTACCCTGGTGATGAAATTATCACCCTGGCAGAGATAAATAAAGCGGACTTAATTGTTATGGGATTTCACGGTTTATCCGGGTTTAAAAAATTGATTGGCTCCACGACACATTCTGTAATAAATGGTGCTCTCTGTGATGTATTAGCCGTTAAAGCGGGAGCTTAATAGTTTTGTGTTATGACGTTTTTTTAATTCTATAGAGAGATTGGCTTGTTTAAGAAATCTCTGATTAGGTCCCAATCAACATTTTTGTTATTTTATTAATCAATGACTTACATGCTTGTTTCTGGTAAAAAATGGACTTATTTAGAGCTTTTTTAAGCCTCTTTTAATAGAGTGTTTCTATTCATTTTTTTTATGTTGGTAATAGGTGTGGTTTAAATAATCGGCTAATTCGTCTATTTCCTCATCAAATAATCCAATACCAAGGTTTTCGTTGCAAAAACGCACGCTCTTAACCAGTTTAGGGTATGAGCTGGTTTTTTCAGGGTTGTACGGTTTGTCAATGTGACATCTTAAGCAATTATGTTCTTCATGCAGTGCTTGTCCTGGATGGGACTCGCTTGCCATTACTGGGGAAATAAAAAGAGTACTGCTTGCGAGAGTCAGTGTTAGGGTTAAATGTTTTTTTGTCATAACATACCGTACCTTATTTGAGAAGTTCTTCATGCATTCTACGCATTTTTGATAAAAAATTAAATTAAAAAACCTTAATCCTGCGATAGAAAAGACTAAACATGATTTGGAGAGAGGGGTAAGTATGTCAAATAACAGAAACAGGAGCGTTATAAAGTGAGTGAGTTAACCTATATAAAAGGTAAAGACGATTGTTTGGAGCGATCCATTGTTAATATGCAAACGATTTTAAAAGAGGCGGGTTTTGATATTGTGGAGGCATCTTGGTTAAATCCCGTCACCAATGTGTTTTCGTTGCATATTTATGATGCGCGTTGTCCAGGTTTGTTTACCAATGGAAAAGGGACCAGTCGCAAATCAACTTTAGCCAGTGCATTGGGGGAATATTTAGAGCGTCTTTCGACCAACTATTTTTTTTCAGATTATTGGTTAGAGTCCAAACCGGGGGAAGCAAAAGAAGGCTGGTTGTATTATCCTACAGAAAAAACATTTTCCAGAACAAACTTTAAACAGTGTTTAAACAGTGACTTATGGGCGTTTTATGATGCAAATAATGAAATCGAATTTGAAGATTTATTAAGTTTTAATGATACTCAGGAAAGTGTACGAGCCATTGCAATGAAGAACGTAGCAACAGGTGAAACCGTTTACTTTCCAATGAACTTATTCAGTAATTTATATGCAAGTAATGGTTTGTCGGCAGGGAACACGGCGGCTGAAGCACAAGTTCAAGGACTGTCTGAAGTTTTTGAACGTTGGGTGAAAAATAAGATTATGCGTGAAAATATCTGTTTACCAGAAGTACCTGATGAGGTTGTTCAAGGTTACCCCGATGTGGTTCAAGCAGTGGAAGCGCTTAAAAAAGAAGGCATTGCTTTGTCTATTCGAGATGCCTCTTTAGGAGGGCATTTTCCTGTTATTAATGTGACATTATTTGAGCAAAAAACAGGACATTGTTTTGCTTCATTTGGTGCACACCCTATGTTTGAGGTGGCACTTGAACGTACCTTGACCGAATCCTTACAGGGTCGTGAACTTGGAAATTTAGATGGCTTTCAAACTCCTGTATTTGATGCGTTTGTGGTTGCGGAAGATGAAAATCTGGAAAACCACTTTATTGATTCCAGTGGGTTGATTCATGCACATTTTGTATCAGATAACTATGATTATGAATTTGTGCATTGGGATTTCTCTGGCACAACACAAGAACAGTGGGTGCAATTATGTGACAAGGTTACTGAACAGGGATGCTCAGTGTATGTTGCAAATTACACACATTATGATTTTGAAGCATGTCGTATTGTGGTGCCAGGCATGTCCGAGGTATACCCAACGGATGAGTTGATAGAGAGCAATCAAAATACAGGACGAATTTTACGTGAGGCTTTATTAATATTGGATCAAACCAGAGATTTTGCAGGTTTGACGGATCTTATTGACGGGCTTGCTTTAAGTGATCACCAAGGGGTGGCTTCTCTGATTGGACTCATGCCTGATCCAAAAAGTTTTTGGGCAGAGTTGAAGGTTATTGAGTTAAAATTTTGGTGTTATTTGGCTTCAAAATCCTATGAAGATGCATTGGAAATGGTGCAAAATGCCTTGTATTTTATGTCACCAACGAATCAGTGGTTATTGGCCTATCGAGCCATACAGTATGGTCTTGAAATGCAGTTGAATGGAGAGGTGAATGCTTATGCGATGGATTGCCTGTTTGGTCAAGAAATCAGTAAGCAGGCTTGGTTAAACATCAGTGGCGATCAAGTTTTGTGGGATGAACCGCTTGGATTGGATATTTTTAAGTCCAGTCAGCGTCATCAAGCATTACTCGATATTTACCAACAAACACAAGCGGTAAAATCGCAAAAGATGAAATAAGAGGGGGGGGAATTTTTTTTGATGTTTTTTGTTTTTAAAAAGGCACTTTTTACAGCGCCTTTTTAAGGGATTTGTTCAGAGCTTCCTTAAGTTTTAAAGAGGAAAGAATCGGGTTTTAAAAATCGTAGATAAGCGTTAATGTTGTTTGAGTATCGGTTTTTTTAACATTAGCTGCGGGTTTGTCGTTGTGGCGGAATTTATAGCCTGCTTTAACATTCATATTATCCGCGACTTTGACTTTTAGCCCTGTATTGGTTTCAATTTTAGTGCGATCACTGCCTGCCAAGTAGATGATGTCTTGTGAAAAATCGACCATGTCATTTAACTTGTGTACCAAGTCCAGTTTTAGACGTCCAATGGCTTGGTCTTCTGTTTCTCCTCCGCCTGCTTTACTGTAAGACGTGGATTGATAACCAATGCCTGCTTCCCCCGTTAGTACGGTGCGATCTGTCTGGTACAATTTTTTACCTAAACCAAGGGAGAGGGAGGCATCTAAGTCGATATTTTCAAAACGACTGTTTTCAAATTGTGCATTGATAAAGCTATAGTAGTCTCGGGCGGCATTATAAAAATGGTTTCGTTGTAAATCCATTAAATAGCGTTCTTGCGTTTGGTCACCATTTTCGGTTTTGTAATTGACTTCAAAAAGCGATTTGAATTCGTGAGTGGTTTCATTGTAGTTTAGTTTAATCGCTCCATACATACTGGTATTAGAGGTGTTTCCTGTGGTGCTGTTATATCCTGCTTCTCCGTTTCCAGAAAAACCAAGGGGTTTTTCTTCTGCGTAGGCAGAAAGTGAACAAAAAGAAAGGCTTACTAAGGTAAGTGTTTTAAGAGTGCGTGTTGAAAACATCATTGTGTCGCCTTATTTTTAGAAAATATAAAAAAATATAAAAGTATATGTCGTATATGTCATGAAATGATAGATAAGTAAAATTATCTAGTCTTTTTTGAGTTGAGAGGTATTTTACTAAAATTTGACTGAATTACAAACAAGAGGAACTCCCCAACTTTTTACATAGAAGCACAAGTTCAGCACAACCCTTTGGAAAATCGACTGTTTTAGAATAGTTTGCCGAATTTTATTGAGTGCGATTGCCTATTTAAAACTCTGGTTTTTCTACAAACGGACACTTTCTTTCATGTTTTTATGTAAGAATTTGGAAGCAAGAGGGAAGCAAGAATATATAGGAAGAGAATAAAAAAGATTCATTCAGTGCATGAATCGGACAAGTTTGATAAACTATCTTGCAAATTTGTCATGATAAATCAAATTGGTAAGGGAGCTTCAATGGGGTTTTTGGGGGTATTTAAAGACCATTAGGGCTTTCGTAATAAGACGGAAATAGAATGAAACTTGATTTTTTAGATTTTGAACAACCGATTGCTGAGCTGGAAGCAAAAATTGAAGAGTTACGCTACTTGGATGGCGGCGATGTTAATCTTGTAAAAGAGATTGCCGCATTAGAAGAGAAACGGAAAACATTGACTGAATCGACGTTTAAAAAGTTAACCGATGTTCAAATTGCCAAATTGTCTCGTCATCCTCAGCGTCCTTATGCACTGGATTATATTTCAGAGATTTTTACTGAATTTAAAGAGTTGCACGGAGATCGGGCATTTGCAGATGATGAAGCCATTGTGGCAGGACTTGCCCGTTTAGATGGACAGGCTGTGATGGTGATTGCACAAGAAAAAGGACGAGATACCAAGGAAAAAATTCGTCGTAATTTTGGGATGCCTCGTCCAGAAGGTTATCGCAAGGCATTACGTTTAATGAAAATGGCTGAACGTTTTGGCTTGCCTGTGATTACTTTGATTGATACACCGGGTGCTTATCCTGGAATCAATGCGGAGGAGCGTGGTCAAAGTGAAGCCATTGCCAGAAACTTGATTGAAATGGCTGAGCTAAAGGTTCCGGTTGTGTGTACTGTTATTGGTGAAGGCGGGTCGGGTGGTGCTCTAGCCATTGGCGTGGGAGATGTGATGATGATGATGGAATATGCCACTTATTCCGTAATCTCGCCAGAAGGGTGTGCGTCTATTTTATGGAAAAATGCAGACAATGCGGCCGATGCCGCTCAAGCATTGGGCATAACGTCCACCCGTTTAAAATCATTAGGTTTGATTGATGAAATCATTTCAGAGCCGTTGGGAGGAGCACACAGGGATTATAAATTGGCGGCTCAAAACCTAAAAGAGGCTTTAATTTCTCAGTTAGAGGCTTTGAAAGATCGGCCGGTTAATGAGTTGCTTGATGCTCGTTATCAGCGTTATATGGCGTATGGTCATTTTGACCTTTCATAACCTTTCTTTGAGTTGTTTCTTTTGCGTGTTTGTACTGGGGATGTGCAAACACGTTTTCAATCTTGTTCAAATTGACGAATTTTGTACGATACAATCACGAGTAAACATGGCCGATATTTTTCTGATTTTTGTTAGTAAGGCTGCCCACACTCACTAAGTTAATGGCATTTTTTATATGAGCTTGAATGGTTTAGGCTGATGGTATTTCCGAATCCTTGTTTGTCTCAGGCTTTAGAATATTTTGAAGCGCATGTTTCAGGCTTGTCCCACATTACCGTTGCATTCAGTGGCGGGTTAGATTCCACAGTATTGTTACACCTTCTTTCTGGCTCTTCTTTAAAGGGACGGTTAAACGCCCATTATGTTGATCATGGCTTACAAAGTGCATCAGCAGACTGGGCGCAACATTGCCAAGAAGTGTGTGATGGGCTCTCAATTCCTTTTCAGGTTTCTCAAGTTTGCATTGCTTCGACTCAACGAACGGGAATGGAATCCGTTGCGCGAAAACAACGGTATCTTGCGCTTACAAAAGGCAAAACATTTGAACAGGATGTATTGGTAACAGGGCACCACCAACGTGACCAGGCCGAAACACTGTTGCTTAATTTGGCAAGAGGGGCAGGGGTTACGGGTTTGTCTGCCATGCCTTATTCTAAAGTGTTAAGAACGGAAAGTGGGGAAGTGACACACATTCGGCCTTTGTTGGGGGTGAGTTATTCGTCTCTTGTTTTGTATGCTCGGTTTTTTGATTTAGATTGGATCGAAGACCCAAGTAATGCCTCTGTTGATTATCGTCGTAATAGGGTGCGTCATACTGTTTTGCCTGCATTACAATCAAGCTGGCCAGCGATTGAGAAGACACTCGCACGTACAGCAGATCATTTATCGGAGGCTCAGCAGTTATTGGATCGTTTGGCTCGTACGCAGTTAGCGAGCGTTAAGCATGGTGAAAATTGCGATACGCTGTATTTTGATTTTGAAAAAGTGGCGGGTTTGGATTGGGTTGAGAAAAAAAATTGTTTGCGTTATTGGATTTCTCAACAAGGAAAAACGGCACTGTCTTCCAAGCATTATGAGTGGATTAAACAGGTGCTAAGTCAACAGGCAAAAAGTCGTCAAGGTGCGTTTTCTTATCAATTACCAACCGGTGTATTACGCTTTTACAAACACCGCTTGTATTATCAAACAGCGGGTTTTTCTGAGTTTAGGTATAAGGGCATTTCCTTTCATTCCACACTGTTTTCAGAAGAGGTTGTGGAACTTGAAAAGGCGAATAAATTGTTCTTAATCCTACAGTTGAGGCATGGGAAACTTTATTTAGAGACGGTTTCCTGTTTAGAAAGCAGGGAGTATTATTTATGGGAAATCGATTCAAAATGGCGTGATATGCTTCCAGCAATGGTGTTGAGGAATGTATCGGAAGAGGATGATTTAAATCGTAAAAAGCTAAAGCATTTTTTTCAGTCAAATGGTGTTCCTAGCTGGGAAAGGCCTTTTTGGCCAGTGTTGGAATATCAGAACACCATTGTGAGTGTGTTGGGGTGTCCTGCTTGTTTTCCTGCTCAAAAAAATCTCCCCCCCTGTTTTGAAACCTTGCGAGCCGGTGATAATAAAAAAGAGGGGGGGGGGAAAAATACCTTTTTCAAGTTATTTGTCTCTCAAATTGTTATACATGATTTAATGTGCTCAGAATCTGGTTAAGGCGTTTCTGATTAATGAAAATAAACTGAGAAAGTGGACTGAAAAAATGATTAAAATAGTGTTTTCGCAGTCTGTTTTTTATGTTCAGGCAGACTCTTGATGCAAAGGGCTTGTATTGGAATAACCCAATAAATTACATTGCTGAAAAAAAGCTTTTCGGCTATAATTCCCTTCCATTCTGATTGTTCAAAACCTTCAAACTCTAAACGTTTATTAAAGTGTACTAAATGACTAAATTTATTTTTGTAACAGGCGGCGTGGTGTCCTCTTTGGGTAAAGGAATTGCTTCGGCTTCTTTAGGTGCTTTACTTGAGGCACGAGGCCAAAAAGTAAGCATGCTTAAAATGGATCCCTATATTAATGTGGATCCTGGAACCATGAGTCCACTTCAACATGGTGAAGTGTTTGTAACGGATGACGGAGCCGAAACCGACTTGGATTTAGGGCATTACGAACGTTTTGTGCAACGTCACTTTACGCGCCGTAATAGTTTTTCTACGGGACAGGTTTATGAAACCGTTATTCGAAATGAACGTCGGGGGGACTATTTAGGTGGAACGGTACAGGTCATCCCGCACATTACGGATGAAATAAAAAACCGTATTCAAGCAGCCGCTGCGGGCTATGATGTGGTTTTGGTTGAAGTTGGGGGCACTGTTGGAGACATTGAATCGTTGCCTTTTTTAGAGGCTATTCGCCAATTAAGCCTTGAGGTTGGGCGTGATCGCTCCCTGTTTATGCACTTGACGTTACTACCTTATATCGCGGTAGCAGGGGAAGTTAAAACCAAGCCCACGCAACACTCGGTTAAAGAGCTGCGTTCCATTGGTATTCAACCAGATGTTTTGATTTGTCGTTCAGAACTGGCGCTGGAAGCCAGTGAAAAACGTAAAATAGCCCTCTTTACTAATGTAGAAGAGAGAGCGGTGATTAATTCACTGGATGCAAAAACCATTTATTCTGTTCCAAGAATGTTGCATGAACAAGGCCTGGATGATCTTGTGATGACGCGTTTAAATATTACGGCAAACGACATCGATTTAAGCGATTGGGATGCCGTCGTTAGTGCTCAACTTAACCCTAAACAAAGCGTTGAAATTGCGATGGTGGGAAAATACGTTGATTTAACAGAAGCGTATAAATCGGTTATTGAATCGTTAGTTCATGCGGGTATTCATACTAATACACGTGTTCATATTGAATACATTGACTCGGAATCATTGGAGACATCCGGTTTGGAGCGTTTAACCAATAAAGACGCCATTTTGGTTCCAGGTGGATTTGGTGAGCGTGGTGTAGAAGGCAAAATCGCAGCAATTCAGTATGCCAGAGAGAATAAAATACCGTATTTGGGTATTTGTCTGGGGATGCAAATGGCTGTGGTGGAGTTTGCCCGTCACGTGGCTGGCCTAAAAGAGGCTCATAGTAGTGAATTAAATGCTGAGACACCTCATCCGGTTGTGGCATTGATTACCGAATGGACTGATGAAAATGGTCAAAAAATTCAGCGTGATGAGTCCGTTGATTTAGGTGGAACCATGCGTTTGGGTGGTCAGAACTGTGTTATAGCAGAAGGGTCTAATATCCATCAAGCGTATGGTGAAACCGTGATTAGGGAGCGTCATCGCCATCGTTATGAAGTTAATGATGGTTATGTGGCTAAACTGGAAGCTGCGGGCTTGATTTTCACGGGGCACTCCGAAGATGGAAGCCTTGTTGAAACCATTGAAGTTGCAGATCACCCTTGGTTTGTTGCGTGTCAGTTTCATCCAGAATTTACATCCACACCACGTAATGGACATCCTCTTTTTACCGCATTTGTTCAAGCCGCCAATACGTATGCTAGGAGCCTGTCGGATTGAGGGGGAACTCTTACCCTACGAGGCTTAGCTATTTTATTCGCCTTGCAGTCGATTCATTTTAAATTCGACAGACTTTTGGGTTAAAACCGTAAAAAGCGAACGGTGAGTTTGTTTTTTTCGCGCCAGTTGTTGTATTAAAGCTCTTATAAAAAATAAAGGAATAAAACAGTCATGAAATTATGTGGTTTTGAGGTTGGTATTGATCAACCGTTGTTTTTGATTGCAGGTCCGTGTGTCATTGAGTCGGAGCAAATGGCATTGGATACTGCGGGGAAACTTAAAGAGTTGACATCTGAAGTGGGTATTTCCTTTATTTATAAATCGTCTTATGATAAAGCCAACCGTTCTTCAACGGCCAGCTTCCGAGGGTTGGGCGTTGAAGAAGGGTTACGAATTCTACAAAAAGTGAAAGATGAAATAGGCGTTTCTGTTTTAACCGATGTGCATGAAGATTCCCCTTTGGATGAAGTTGCGTCGGTAGTTGATGTGATGCAAACGCCAGCTTTCTTAGTTCGTCAAACCAATTTTATTCAAAATGTTTGTCGTCAAGGTATTCCGGTGAATATTAAAAAAGGCCAGTTTCAAGCTCCCTGGGATATGGAACAAGTGGTGGCTAAAGCCCGAGAAGTCGGTAATGAAACTATTATGGTGTGTGATCGTGGCACCTCATTTGGTTACAATACACTGGTCTCGGATATGCGTGGGCTGGCTTCCATGCGAAGTACAGGGTGTCCTGTGGTGTTTGATGCCACGCATTCGGTGCAACAACCAGGAGGCCAGGGCACAACATCGGGTGGACAACGAGAGATGGTTCCCGTATTGGCTCGTGCGGCGATTGCTGCTGGGGTCTCTGGTGTTTTTATGGAGACACATCCCGAACCTGAATCGGCGCTCAGTGATGGGCCAAATATGTGGCCTTTAGGGCAGCTGAAGCCTTTATTGGAAACAATGAAAGCGCTGGATGATTTGGTAAAAAGTCACGGCTTTATTGAAAGTGATTTAATTTAATCAAAGCTTCCTTAAGGAGAGCACACCGTACGCTTTCAAGTGTTCTGAGAGGTGGATTTTGTCATCCAAATGTCATAATTAAAGAGTAGAATACTCTTAGTTTAAAAAAAAAAGTATTTAAAAATAGAGACCTCTGAACAAGAGGGACAGGAATTGAAGAGTTCGACGCACAAAGGAATAAGGTGTATTTTAGTCTTTTTATTTGTGTCTTTTTTCGTGCAACGGTCTTAAACATATAGGAAATAAAAGATGTCATTAATTAAAGATATTAAAGCGCGTGAAGTAATTGACTCTCGTGGAAACCCAACCGTAGAAGCAGATGTGATTTTGGAAGATGGTTCTATAGGGCGTGGGATTTCACCATCAGGCGCTTCAACAGGCTCTCGTGAAGCCATCGAGTTGCGTGATGGTGACGCTTCTCGTTACGGTGGAAAAGGGGTTTTGAAAGCGGTTAATCATATTAATGGCGATATTAAAGCGGCTTTATTGGGTAAAAATGCTCTGGATCAGGTTGCCATTGATCAGTTAATGATTGATCTGGATGGAACAGATAATAAAGGGCGCTTAGGTGCGAATGCCATTTTAGCGGTTTCCATTGCAACGGCACAAGCGGCAGCAAGTTCAAAGGGGCTTCCTCTTTATGCTTACCTAAAAACAGGGGAGTATCAAATGCCTGTTCCAATGATGAACATCATCAATGGTGGAGAACATGCAGATAACTCGGTTGATTTTCAAGAGTTTATGATTGTACCTGTCGGTGCACCGACCATTGCAGAAGCGGTACGTTATGGTTCTGAGATTTTTCATGCCTTAAAATCCGTTCTTGCCAAAAAAGGTTATAACACTGCGGTGGGCGATGAAGGAGGATTTGCTCCTGATCTTAAGTCCAATGAAGAAGCCATTATGGTTATTTTGGAAGCCATTGAAAATGCAGGTTATAAAGCAGGATCTGATATTATGATTGCAATGGATGCGGCGTCTTCTGAGTTGTATCAAGATGGTAATTATTTTTTGAAATCAGAAAATAAAACACTTAGCTCAGCGGGCATCGTTGATTTGCTGGGTGAGTGGGTAAATAAATACCCTATTATTTCCATTGAAGATGGGTTGGATGAATCGGATTGGGATGGCTTTAAGTTACAAACAGAACAGTACGGTGATCGTTTACAGGTTGTTGGAGATGACTTGTTTGTAACCAATCCCAAGATTTTAAAGCAGGGGATTGATAACGGTGTTGCCAACTCGATTTTGATTAAAATTAACCAAATCGGAACCTTAACAGAAACATTTGAAGCCATTCGTATGGCTAAAGAAGCGGGGTATACGGCTGTTATTTCTCATCGTTCCGGTGAAACAGAAGATACCGTGATTGCGGATATTGCGGTGGCAACAGGGGTAGGGCAAATTAAAACAGGTTCTTTGTCTCGTACTGACCGTATAGCTAAATACAATCAGTTGATTCGTATTGAAGAAGCGTTAGGCAGTAAAGCGGTATATCCAGGAATGGATGCGTTTTATAACCTAAAAAATAGGTAACAACTCAACCTTCTTCTAAACAAGAGAGGAGGCGTTGTTGCTTCCAAAATAATAAACCTCATTAGGGCTGTTGTGTGAAAACAATTTATTTGGCACTGTTGGTTCTCATTTTGGTTTTACAAGCTCGCTTATTGTCCTCGAATGGGGGGCTGGGCGAGCTTTTTTCGTTGCAGGAGCAGTTAAGGCAGCTAGAAGGCTCGTTAGAAGAGCAGCGTTTACTGAATGCCAAGTTGGCGCAGCAAGTGAAAGATTTACAAAATAATAATGCTTCTATTGAAACCATTGCCAGGCAAACTCTGGGAATGGTTAAACAGGATGAGGTGTTTATTAAAGTGATTGAATTGCAGGCCGTTGATGAAAATACCCCACAAATCTCTATCGATTTAGCGCAACCAGAAGAGTAAATCAGGGCTTTAAACTTAAACCTGAAGAGACTTAATCAGAGCTTCCTTAAATCGGATTTTGTTACTGTTTTTTTAATAAAATGTTTACCGCTCCTGCTCCCCCTTCTCGTTCAGGAGCACTGCAAAAGGCCAGTATGAAGGGCAAGCCTCTTAAAACTTGGTTTACAAGATTTTTAATCACGGGAAAATGCGCTTCTGAATGATGACCTTTTCCATGTATGACTCGGATATACCTTTGATTTTTTTGATACGCGGTTGAAACAAAAGAGATCAGTTTTTGTTTGGCCTCGTCGCTGGTATAGCCATGTAAGTCCAGTTGTGCCTGATTGATAAAGGTTCCTTTTTTGAGTTGGGTGAGGGTTTGTAATGGAATGCCTTTTTGTTGAAAGTGTATTTTTTCATGGGAAGTTACCACTGAAACCGATGCTGTAGAATCGGGTTCAAGTGTTATGTGGCTGGTTTGAAGCTGTTGTCTTTTTTTTACCTCTCGAATGGTTTTTTGAGCTTGCTTTTTTTGTAGCTTCTGACGGTCGAGCACCGTTTTATTGGGTTGTTGAAGAGGTTGAGCATCTTTTACCTGCGAGAGAAACAGGGATTTTTCTTCTTCTGTAATCATGGGAGCGATATAATTCTTTTTTTAATTTTTTGAAATACGACAGTGGTATTCTAACACGATGAAAATTCTTCTCTCTAATGACGATGGCTATTTTGCACCAGGGATTCAAACCTTGTTTACCCAGCTTCAAACCAATATGTCATTTCAAAAACTGGTGATTATGGCACCAGAGCGTAATCGCAGTGCGGCCAGTAATTCATTAACCCTGTTAGAGCCGTTGAGATTGCATTATCATCCTCATTTTAGCGAACACAGCAAATGCGAGGTTTACAGTGTTAATGGCACGCCAACCGATTGTGTGCATTTGGGGGTAAACGGTGCACTGGATGAGCAACCTGATCTTGTTTTATCGGGGATTAATGCAGGTGCCAATATGGGGGACGATGTCTTGTATTCTGGTACGGTGGCAGCCGCAACGGAAGGGCGTTTTTTAGGCAAGCCTTCTATTGCCATTTCACTGTGTGGGGACCAACACTTTGAAACAGCAGCCCAAGTGGTGATTACGCTATTAAAAGACTTGCCAAATATGGCATTGCAAAGCGATACCATTATTAATATTAATGTGCCTGATGTTCCTTTGAAGTTGTTAAAAGGCATTAAAATCACGCGTTTAGGGCGACGTCATATGTCTGAAGCGGTGGTAAAGCAGACCGATCCAAGGGGCTTGCCTATTTATTGGATTGGTCCAGCTGGTCGTGCCGCTGATGCTGGTGAAGGCACGGATTTTAATGCTATTGAGCAAGGTTATGCCTCCGTTACTCCGCTTAAAATTGATTTAACACACTATGAAATGATGGCCGAATTAACTCAGTGGGCAAATCATCACAGTTTGTTATGATAAAAAGACAGCATCATTATGAACATTCAGTATACAATACCCAGCAAAATCACTTATCCTAATGCCGCTTTTGAACGGCATCAAGGGGTAGGAATGACTTCTCAACGTACTCGTAATCGGTTAATTGAGCGCTTACAAGCGCTTGGTATTACGGATGAACGCGTGTTAAGTGTCATGCGCGTTGTTCCAAGACATCTTTTTTTAGATGAAGCCTTGTCCAGCCGTTCTTATGAAGATACCGCTTTGCCCATTGGGTATGGGCAAACTATTTCCCAACCTTGGGTTGTGGCCAAAATGACACAATGGCTTTTTTCTGAATCGGAGTCTAGGCCAATTAAAAAAGTATTGGAAATTGGAACAGGTTCTGGTTATCAAACAGCTATTTTAGCGTTACTGGCAGATGAGGTATTTTCGGTTGAGCGCATCGCCCCTTTAGCACAGCGTGCTAAAGAGGTGGTAGGCAAATTGTGTTTAAATAATGTGGTATTTGAAATCAGTGATGGGCATTGGGGGTGGCCATATAAGGCGCATTCCTCACGTTTATTGCAGAGTGCCCCCCCTTTGTTTGATGCTATTATTTCTGCGGCTTCTCCAGAAAGTGTTCCCCCAGAGTTGTTTCAGCAACTAAAAATAGGGGGACGACTGGTGATGCCTGTGGGAGGCGAAAAACAGCGCCTTTATGGATTTATTAAAACGGAGTCGGGTATAACAGAATCGTGTTTGGGCGAAGTGATGTTTGTCCCAATGAAACAAGGAATTGAACGTTGAAATTATTTAGTGCCCTTTATGAAAAAACCATGCGTTGGTCAAAACACCCTCATGCACCTAAATATTTAAGTGCCATGAGCTTTGCCGAATCTTCTTTTTTCCCCATTCCGCCTGATGTGATGTTGATGCCAATGAGTCTCGCCACACCCCAAAAAGCGTTTTATTTTGCTTGGCTGACAACATTATTTTCAGTACTGGGAGGGGTGTTGGGGTATGTTATTGGTTATTGGGCAATGGACTTATTGTTGCCAGTCATTGAGTCGATTGGTTATGGTGATAAAATGCAACGGGTAGAGGCATTTTTTGCTGAATACGGTGTTTGGATTATTTTTATGGCAGGATTCAGTCCGGTTCCCTACAAATTGTTTACCATTACAGCAGGCGCAAGCAGTATGGCGCTGTTGCCGTTTATTATTGCTTCGTTTATTGGGCGTGGTGCACGCTTTTTTCTGGTTGCGGGCATTATGAAATGGGGGGGGCAAAAAATGGAAGCTACGATTCGTAAGTGGGTGGACTGGTTAGGATGGGTATTTGTGGCACTTATTACAGGATATATTGCGTTTAAAGTCTATTTCTCTTGAGTTCCAAATCCTTATATAGAAACACAAATCCAGTGCAACTTGTTAAAAAATCGATTATTTTAAATATTACTCCAGAACCCCCTCTCTTGAACAAGCGCAATTTATCTTGTTTGTTGAAATTGTGGATGTGTTTGTATCGTTAAAAAAAGTGACTTAAAATGATTTAAGCCGACTTTTTTGGGTTTTTATTGAGTTGAATAAGGAGTGTTATTGAGTATGCGTTTAAAAAGAGAGGCTAAAAAATTTCCCCCCCCTACAAAAACAGAACGAATGACAACAGGAACTTATCCTGTTTATATAGGGTTGATGACATTGCTTCTTGGTGGTTGCAGCTCGATGACCAAATACCCTGAACGGAAACTTGCTCCCAATCCTAACCTTCAAGAGATGCAGCAAGTGCCTTTATCGACCAATTCAATATCAAAATCAAGCGTTTCCCATTCGTTATCCGAACTCGATCCCGACCCTTTGTGTGGTGACATTTATTATGTTAAAAGTGGCGATTCATTGAGTGAAATCGCGCATGCCTGTAATGTATCGATGCGTGAGTTAGCCACTTTGAATGATTTGTCTCCTCCGTATGTTATCCACAAGCGCCAAGCACTGAAAATACCTCATCCCCCTGTTCAACCTGTTGTCTCTTCTCCAGAAGGGGTGCGAATGACGAAGCATACGACGGTGGCGTCCCATGCTAAACCGTCCCAACAGTCGTCTCTTATCGTACCGAAATCCACTTCGTCTGTTTCGGTTCAAAATTGGCTGTGGCCTGCACCCAAGGCTTTGCCTTATCGGTTTATTCGAGATTCATCAGGGGGCTCTGTGCTTGAAATTTATGGCCTTGCAGGACAAGAAGTTTATGCCGTTGCACCTGGTCAAGTGGTATATGTTGGAGAGGGAATTTTAGAGTTTGGCAAGATGGTGGTGCTCAAACATGATGATGAGTATATGTCGGTGTATGCACATAACAGTGCTTTATTAGTGCAAGAAGGCTCGCGTGTTAAGGCAGGTCAACCGATTGCAACATTAGGTGCAACAGGCAATGCGGATCGCCCTAAATTGTATTTGGAGGCACGTTTTAAGGGGCATAAGGTGGATATTTTAACGGTATTGTCAGCCCCTGATTAAAAAGCTTGGTTTGTTTTCTTGGATAATGAAAAATCGCTATTTTGGCGCTTTGTTGTGTTTAAGTCCCTTGTTGGTTGGTTTTGTTCTCTTTTTGAACCACTTCATAGGGGTTGTGAATATTGACGGTGTATTTTATAAAAATATTGCCTAATTTTTCCCCCCCCTCTCGATCAATGGTAATGGTAACTTTATCGTCTTTCCAGGTATAGGCGCGATAATTTAATGAACCTCCCCAGCCTTTGGTCTGAATGGAAGTGGGTTGACCAAGTTGTTCGATTAAAGGACGGGCAACCTCTTGGGTTTGCAGTTCACTTCTCCGGTTATTATTTTCTATGGAATAAGGGCGGTATAAGCGTTTAACAGAGGTGATTTTTCCTGCATGATTATAGCGAAATAAAATATAGTAGCTGTCTCGCATGGTGGACCACGGAAAAAATTTATCGTAATTGTGTTGTTTAACTGAGGTTTTGGCCTGTAAATAACCTCCGATATTCCATAAATGATTACGAACGCTATTGAGATCCGATTCAATTAAATGAATACCCAAGACGCTGACATCACTAATGGTTTTTTTTTCGGCGGCATGAGGTAGGGGGGAGAAAGTTAAACAGAACAAATATACGCCAGACAGGAGTGTGTGTTGTATGGGTCGAATAAATTGAGTGTGTTTCATTTAAATGACTCGCTAGGCTAATAAGGGGCGAAAAGGATACAGCTTTTTTTATGAGCACTTCCTTGGTTTCTATATCGGCCGATTTAAAAATTCTTGAATTAATGGTGTTGGAAAAAAATGACGTAATTGCTGGGCATTTAAAATTAAGGCATTTTCAGACTCTTTGGGTGGCTCTAGTATCCGGGACTGATTGAGCATCACAGAGAGGTCGGCATCTGACGGATTGTTATTTTGTTGTTGTCGGGAATGAATTGCCAAGGTTGCCAATGCTTTGGAGGTTTCAATATAAATTACCTTGCCAGGCACCGTGTTTTGAAGACACATTTTATAAAAGGGAACTCGATGTTGGTACTGTAAACAGGTTGCATCAATAATGACATTTAAGCCAATGGATAAAATTTGTTCAGCTTGCTTCACCAGTGTGCTGTATACCGTTTGATTCATTTTGGAACTGTAAAGGGCTTTTTTTTCAGAGTCGGATACTCGGTGCAACGGTGAAATACCATAATGCTGTTTTCGCACTCGATCCGAACTCAATATTAATGCATCGGTTAGTTGAAGTAATTGGGTAGCAAAGTGGCTTTTTCCAGAACCTGATATTCCTTGCAATAAAATAAGCTGTGGCTGTGTTTTAGGTTTGGTGTAGCTCAGAGCTAGGTGCATGTACTGCAACGAAGTGTGCATTAAATGTGCTTTTTCAAGATTTTTTTCAGGCAGTTGCTGTGCTCTTAATGCGGTGATTTTTGCTCTGACCAAGCTACGGTATACTTGATAAAAAGGAAGCAATTTCAAGGCATTATAGTCGGTTGTTTGACTTAAATAGAGTGACAGAATTTGTCGGCTTAACTCTGTTTTATTTCGAAAATCCAAATCAATTAATAAAAAAGCCAAATCGCTGATGACATCAATCCAGCGAAAGGCATCGTTAAATTCAATACCATCAAATAGCACTGGTTTTAGTTGAATTAAAGTAATGTTATCAATATGCAAATCGCCATGACAAGCTCGAACATATCCCTTATCTAAACGAGATTGAATCTCTGGAGAGAGTTGGTTAAATTGCTGATGAGTCCACGTTTCAAGCTTTTTTAAGCAAGCCATGTCTTTATCTTTAAAATAGGCATACAGTGTCGGAAAATTATCCAGCATGGGCTGTAAAATAACCTTGGGGCTACCAAGTGCCTGACTTGATGCTGTTTGAGATAAAATGGAACTCTCCGTAATGCTTTCGGCTTGTTGATGAAAATCGGCAATTAAACTGGCTAAGGCCTCAACTTGCTGCGTACTTAATGTTTCCGTTTGTAACTTTTTACCCAAAACATCATTAGGGTCAAACTGATTCATTTTAACGAGGTAGTCAATGGGATCAGGATGTTTGGGAGTGGGCTGCCAGGTAATTTGGTTATGTTCATCCAGGTAAATCGCCACGACATCTAAATAAAGCTGGGGGGAATAACGCTGGTTAAGTTGTAACTCCAGAGTACAGTATTGCTTACGTTGTGCGAGGGTGCTGAAGTCTAAAAACCCAAAATTAACATTTTTTTTAAGTTTGTAAGCATAAGGGCCGGTTAGAAACACGACTGAAATGTGTGTTTCGATGGTGGTAATCACCTCTACCGAATGAGGATAGCTGTGAGGCAAACACAGTAGATTGATGAGTTCTGATGTTTTCAAACGAATCCTTTAAAAATGTTGAACCCTTTAAGGAAGCTCTGATTAAATCGCTTGATGTTCTACGGGGAGTCGATTCTAGGCTGCTTTGCAGGCACAATAGCAAGCCATTGCCAAACAGCCCAACAACGAAGTGCTCCCCTTGTTTGACTTCTTTATCTTTATGCAACCCCTTGTTTTTCACGAATTTCTTGTTTCCGCTTCATTTCAACGGTTAAGTCAGCCGTTGGGCGCGCTTCCATTCGTGCCAGTCCGATTTCTTCGCCACTCATTTTGCAGTAACCATATTCGCCATTTTCGATGGCATTTAGGGATTTATCAATTTTAGCAATCAATTTCCGTTCACGGTCTCGAGTACGCAGCTCAAGTGCAAACTCTTCTTCTTGAGAAGCACGGTCACTTGGATCTGCTGGCGTTTCCGAATCTTTTTGCAGGTGATTTACGGTACTGTTGGCTTCGGAAATGAGTTGCATTTTCCATGCGTTTAATTTTTGTCGAAAGTGATCCAGCATACCTGGACTCATGTATTCTTCACCTTTAGCAGGCTTGTAAGGGGGGTAGTTTTCAATAAAATCGACGTCGTATTCCATGGTTTTCTCCTGAATTTTTCTAAAGGCAACTTAATATTTTAACGCAAGGTACGAACTAAGTCGTACTAAATTTGAGAACGTTTTTAAGATAACAGAGATTTATATCAGGTTTTATTATGTTCAACAAGACAATTTTTTATCTAAATGCTCTATTTTATTGAGAGTTAAGGGTAATAAAATAGAGAATTTTTTTAAAATCTTTTAACTTGATTTAGAAAAAAAATAAGCCAAGTCATCATGTTATAGTACCTTTGTCATTAAGGAATCTCTGATTAAGTCCCTTAAAACTCTGTGAGTCTTCAAGCCTTCCTATTCTAGGCCTGTTTCGCAGGGAATGGTTATTCCATTCACAAGAAGCATAACAACGAAGAGGAAGGCTTGAAGGCTCACCCTACGGGGCTTAGCCATTTTATTCGCCTCGGCGTTAAATGCCTTTGCAAGGTCTAGACATGGCTTCAGCCATTTTCCTTGATGCGAATAAAATGGCGTTGCCAGAAATTAAAAGACTTATTCAGAGATTCCTTAAGGAAGCCATCCATGTCTGGAGTAATCATTGTGTTTAGAAAACATAACACATACGTACAATTAAAAAAAGAGCAGTCTATTGAAGCGTAATTCTCTTTTCCTTTTACTTAAATGGCTTGTTGCTTGGATGTTATTAGGAGTAACTGCCTGGTATTTTGTGGCGTATGATGCGTATGAACCAATAGGGGAGGAATTATTTGAAAATGCACACTTTGAGCGTGAGTTTGAAGGATGGAAGCGCACAGGAGTCTCAACGGTAACTAAAGATAAGCAAGGTGTGGTCACACTTTCGGTTATCGAACCTAAACGCAACGTGCAGTTGTTTCAGTGGCTTGTTTTACCGCCCAATCTTCCTTTTTTACAATTGTCTGTTCAAGCCGCGACTCATCATCTGGTTCCGGGTAAAAAAGAGTGGCAATTAGGGCGTTTATTTTTGGTTTTTTACGATAAAAATGGTAAAAAAATAACCATTCAATCGGAACCGTTTTCAGTTGGCAGTACGCCTTGGCATTTTTACAAAGGGGTTTTTGAGGTGCCGGAACATGCACATAAAATACGGGTAGGCGTTAATATTTTGCAGGCAACGGGTGTGGTTCAAGTAAACGAGTTGAGTTTATTGCCCGTGCGTTTAAAGGCTGAAACAATGTGGTTAACCACACTTGGGTTTGTACTTTGGCTGGGGATGATTATTGTATGGATGTGGCCTTATTTTAGGGCTTTAAAAAAGGTTTCCAGTTCTCTGTTTGTATTTATGGGACTTTTTATTGCTGCCATGATGATGCCAGGAGGGGTTCGAGATCAAATTGCAATTCACTTACCGGCGTTGTCGTATTCGGTTACGCCTTTATTGAGTATCAATATTGAGTCAATGGCGCACCTATTATTATTTTTCTCAATGGCTTTTTTGTTTATAAAATGGCGTGTTAAACCCATAGGATGGGTCATATTGGATCTGCTGTTCCTTGGTATGTTTATCGAGGCGTTACAAATCTTTGTTGAGGGACGAAGTGCGGACTTAAGCGATCTTTGGGTGGATTATTTTGGACTGTTATTTGGCGCATTATGTGCCTGGTTATGGTGTATGTTCCGTAATTGTTCTAAATAAAGTATGAGAGATTAAAAACCTATCTGATTTTTATTTGTACCTCAATGAGAGCACGGGTTGTGTTTTTTGATTTGAAAAAAATTCCCCCCCTTAGTTTATCCCAAACCCTTATATTGAATGGGCATTTTTATGTAAGGATTTGAGTTTATTTAATGGCTTTAAAAGAGGGCAGTTGTTTGGTAACGGTTGTCCATTCAATTACTGGAATATGAGGCAAACCTCCTTTAAATGGTGGGGTTTTTTCTCCTTGAATTAAGGGACGAAGATAGGCCAGTGCGCTGGGAGTAATGTCCATGCCATCGTCAGAGAGAAATTCGTTGGGGACGGTTTTTTCTAAATTTGCAACGTCATTCAGTGGGACGGTTTTAAACGCCCATTTAAAAGGGGTGTCACTTGTCAGTGTGACCACGGGTAAAACACCATGCTTGCCTTGCATTGCAGCTTCTACAGCGGATTTTCCTGCTTGATAGGCCATTTTCCAATCGGTTTCAGAGACAAGGTGGCTGGCCGAACGCTGTAAATAGTCGGGAATGGCACAGTGTGTTTTGATTGAAAAGTGTTTGGCAACCAGTTGGGCAATGTGATAGCCCACCCCTCCCAGTTGTGTATAGTCCCGTTCATGGGTATGTTCAATATTGGCAATGGCGAGATATTGTCCTTTTTGATCTTGCAACCCTTCTGAAACCGCGCAGACACAATAGCCTTTTTGTTGAATCAGTTGTTGTACTTTTGTTAAAAAAGCCGTTTGATTAAATGGACGTTCGGCGGGCAGAATGATCAGTGGAACGTCTGGCATGATATCTTTAATCAGTCCTGCCGATAAGCTTAACCACCCTGTGTTGCGCCCCATGGTTTCTAAGGCAAAAAATTTGGTTGAGGTATCGTGCATTGAAAAGGTATCGAGTGTTGCTTCCAAAAAACTGCTTGCAAGGTATTTTGCTGCACTGCCAAATCCCGGGCTGCAATGGGATAAAGCCAAATCGTTGTCAATGGTTTTAGCGACGCCAATACAGGTAACAGGGTGGTCGTGTTGACAACAATAATCTGCAACTTTTTGTGCAGTAATCATTGAGCCATTGCCCCCATTGTAAAAAAAAGTACCAATTTGATAGGTTTTAAATACCTCCAGTACTCGGTCGTATTGTGCGGGATTATGCGACAGTGGATCCAGGTCAAACCGGCAAGCTCCAAAAGCTGCTCCAGGTTGGTATTTCAATGCCTCTAGGGTGTCGCTGGATAGGTTGGATAGGTCTATTAGCTCCTCTTCTAAAATGCCTTTTATACCATTAAAAGCAGCGAAGACCTGACCAAAATGTGATGAGTTTGCCATCACGGTTTCAATGACAGCGACGGCACTGGTGTTAATAACCGCTGTTACGCCACCGGCTTGAGCATAGAGCACATTATTGACTCTGGAAGCGCTTGAGACAGAGCTGGAAGATAAGTGATTCAAAGTCGTATCCTTTATTTATGCGTTTGGAGCTTCTTGTTTTGTGTTTTCAATGCAGTGTAAACGAATTGCCTGCTGACTTATTATGAGTGCCTTTTTTTCATTCAGTAGGTCTTGAACAGGTTGCCCAAACAGTTGATTTCGCCAACCCGAAAATAATGGTTTTTCAGGGGGTTGGTGTTGTAATATGGCAATAATATCATTGCGTTGAACCAGGGAGTGCAGGTTTAAACGGTACTCAATGGCAATTTGTTGGGCGTAGGCCATAATGAGCTGAATAATGGCTTCTTCTTGTGCGGTTGGTGTGGGGTGTTTGGGTGGAGGTTGTGGCCATTGATCAGCAGACTGAGCAAAGACTTGATCAATCAGTGCAATCCACTCTTGACCATATGCCATGACCGATGAAGATTTAATGTTCGGAACTTTGTACAAGGCCTCAACGGTTTTGGGTGGTCGTTTGGCAATTTGGGTAATGACTTCGTCACTCATAACCCACTTTTTAGGTTGATTGTGCTTCATCGCAAATTGTTCTCGCCATTCGGCCAGTGCGAACACAATCGCTCGCTGTTTTGGTTTGTAATTTTTAATTCCTTTTATTTTTTTGCCTGCTTCCTTAGGGTTAAGTGTATACAAGGCTGGATTCAGCAGGGTGGTGCAATCTTCTGTTACGGCATTTAATTGTGCTTTGGTGAGATTTTTAAGGCAATGTTTATACAAAGGGGCAAGGTAGCGTACATCGTCTAAGGCGTATTGAATTTGCTCTTCGGATAATGGTCGGGTGTGCCAATTGGTGCGGGTTTGGCTTTTATCAATGGTTATGCCCAAGGCTTCTTTAACGACTCGTGCAAATCCGGCCATTTCGCCATGTTTTAAAAACAGTGTCGCAATTTGAGTGTCAAAAATTGAGACCGGCAACCTGTGAGCAAGTTGGTACAATACTTCAATGTCTTGACGTGCACAGTGAAACACCTTTAATGTGTGGGGGTCACAAAGTAATTCAATTAACGGGTTGAATGCGTTGCTTGTTGTTTGATTATTATGGCTCTCTTGTATTTTAAGAGGGTCTATAATGGCAGCCTGACCGAGACAATTTTGAATTTGCACCAGCGACAATTTTGGAAAATAGGTGTCTTCTCGCACAAATTCCGTATCCATCGCAACCCATGTGATCTCTGGGTTATGAATAATCTCATGGCAATAGTCATGCAGCTGGGATTCGGTTTCAACCGATAAAAAGGCTTGTTTAGTCATAACAAGAGAGTGTAAAAGAGTGATGGAAGCAGAGCAAGGATAATTAAGTGAAAGTTAAAAAAATTCATATTTTAGGCATTGCAGGGACTTTTATGGGAGGCATTGCCCAACTGGCTAAAGCAATGGGGTGCGAGGTAACAGGATCGGATAAAGCCATTTACCCCCCCATGAGTACTCAACTTGAACAAGCAGGAATTGCGGTTTCTAATGAGGCGGATCCTTCTTTTTTAAAGACAGAACCTGATGTGGTCGTGATTGGTAATGCCAAAAGTCGTGGTGATGTGGCTGTTGAAGCCACATTAAATACCTTGCAAAAATACACATCGGGTCCTCAATGGTTAGCAGAAAATATATTACATGACCGTTGGGTGATTGCTGTTGCTGGTACGCATGGCAAAACCACAACCGCTTCTATGGTGGCCTGGATTTTAGAGTTTGCAGGGTTGAAACCAGGGTTTTTAATTGGAGGCGTGCCCAGTAATTTTGGGGTATCGGCGCGTTTAGGAAACGCCCCTTTTTTTGTAGTAGAGGCCGATGAATACGACACCGCTTTTTTTGATAAACGCTCTAAGTTTGTGCATTATCACCCACGAACTTTGGTGATTAATAATTTAGAGTTTGATCATGCTGATATTTTTGATAATCTTGCGGCCATTCAAACACAATTTCATCATTGTGTGAGAACCGTTCCTGGTAATGGGTTAATCATTACACCAAATGACGAACCCAATGTGGATAAAGTAATTGAAAAAGGCTGCTGGACACCGATTGAAACCCAGGGAGAGCAACATGCGGACTGGTCGTATAAGCGAATTCAGTCGGATGGCTCTGCATTTCGTGTGTATTATAAAAATACGTTTATTGGAGATGTGTATTGGTCTATGACGGGCAGACATAATATACGTAATGCCTTGAGTGCTATTGCAGCGGCTCAAAATGCAGGGGTAATGGTATCTTGTGCAGTGGAAGCCTTAAATCACTTTAAAGGGGTGGCCAGACGCATGAGTTTGGTTGGAGAAGTAAATGGTATTACGCTGTATGATGACTTTGCTCACCACCCTACAGCAATTCAAACCACATTACAGGGCGCAAAACAGCAATTAATGATACACAAGCAACAGGGGGGGGGAAATTTAAAATCCAATCGTTTGATTGCCGTATTTGAACCTCGCTCTAATACCATGCGAATGGGTATTCATAAAGACGCCTTGCCCGCGACTTTTAAAGAAGCCGATGCGGTTTATGCCTTTATTGATTCAGCTTGGAACTGGTCTTTAAGCACAAGGCTATTTACACAACCTGTGTGCATTACAACCTGTTATGAACATTTGTTACAAACACTGTTGCACGATTTGAAAGCAGGCGATACCGTTGTAATGATGAGTAATGGCAGTTTTGGTGGTTTGCATCAAAAATTGTTGAACTCTCTGCGTACTCGTTCTGGGGAATGAAGCAGGACAATAAAAAGGATAAAATGTCATGTGGGTACTGCTTGAAATTGGCGCATTGTTATTGTTGGTCGGCTGGATTGTTTGGATGATTAAGCCACAAAAATCTAAGAAAAAAGACCCTTGATTCTTTTATGACGAGGGTATTGACGGGGCTATGTAAAGGAAGGGTGTAACATTTAGATTTAACATTTATGTAAAGACTTCGCTCTGTTGTTCCAATATAAATTCATCTGCTTGTAACGGTTTATTTGGCCTAAAGTGTTTAATCAAACAGTCTGACCAGCATTGTGCACGTGTGGGCAGGCCATTGGTTAAATAAGCTTGAACTTGTGCTAAAACCGCTTGTTGAAACGCTTGAGAAGCGCCAAGACCACTGGTTAAATTATCGGCACTGAAGTGGAAAGGAAAGAGAGCCGATTGTGAAAAAATCCACTCCAAAGCCTGTGGCTTAACTTCTACTTTTTCAAACTCCGCCTGCTGTTCTGCTGTTCGGCCATCGGGTTGATACCAATACCCAAAATCCTCCAGTAAACGTCGTTCTTTACCCGCCACACACCAGTGAGCAATTTCATGCAATGCGCTGGCAAAAAAACCGTGTGCAAAAATAATACGGTGATGGGGGTGGCAGGCATCTGCGGGTCGGTAAATCGGTTCTTTTTCGCAACAAACCAGTTGTGTATTATGACTGGCTAAAAACTGCTGATTAAAAAGTGAGATAACCTGATCTGGGGTATGAATAGATGGCGGTGTTGAAGGCATAAAAACTCCTGGAGATGCCTTAATCAGCAAGTACTTGATTCATTGTTTTGGATTGGTGAGCAAGGAGTGCTTTCGAAGGAACTGAAAACGAAACAAATGCCCTGTTTTCGATTTTTTGATGCTCACATTCAGGGCAATGTAATATTGAATTCAAGGTCATCTCTTTATTCATCTTCAGGTTCCAAAATGAGAGCAAGTAACACTTCTCTGTCTTCTGTTGTGAGTACGTTATAAGTTCGGCAGGCCGCATCGTTTGCCATCACTTCAAGACCGATGCCTTGCATCGCGCAGTGAGCAAAAAACCTGGGGCTCGGAAAGACTTGTTTGTTTCCCGTTCCTAAAATAATCACTTCAGGTTTTTTTTCAAGTAACTGGTTAAGGTGCTCTAATGTTAAATCTTGAATATGTTTACAAGGCCAGTTTTTTTCAGTACTAAATTGGGTAATAAAAAAACTGTTATGAAACTGAAGGTTGTTTATTTTTACACATTGGGGGGCGTAATGTTTAACGGTAAAAATATTGGAGTCTCTATGCTCGGTAAATTTCACGAAAAGTGATCCTTTTTTGAGGGGCACAATGCAATATAACATGATTGCAGATGTGACATGTGATGGCGGTATTAAAGCCAGTTTAAACTCTCCCAGATTCTTGCATTGAAACACAGATTTAGTGCAATTTTTTGAGAAAACGATTATTTTAAAATATTTCGCCGAACCTGTCGGTACGGTTGCATATTTAAAAACAGTTGTTTTTCCAAATGGTTACACTGTTTTTACCTTTCTATGTAAGGATTCGGGAACTCTTTTTTCAATTGACGAAAAAAATAACTGCTGTATCATTATTCGTTTATCTTCTCTCTCCTTTTTAGATTGTTAAAGACCTTTGCACAAGAGAGATGCGAGCTGAATAACTTGGTGTCCGAAGGGTAAGTCGAGACAGAAAAATAAAGATGTATAAGGCTTAACTGATTGAGGCGAAAACGTTGTGAATAGCGTGTTACAAGGTCAATTGAACTGGCTCAAGAGAGGGCATTGCATTTTGGTGTATTCACAGGGTTTTTTAACGAAAATCAGGCCTAATGTTAGATTTTTTATTCGTGTATTCTTTTGTGCAAAGGTTTTTTAATATTTAAACTTAAAATAAACGTAGCGTAGATAAACACTATTTTAACCCCTTTTTTAATGAAGGCAAATCCATCGTGGCAGACGATTTTCAAAGAATAAAAAGACTTCCTCCTTATGTCTTTAATATTGTTGGCGAGCTGAAAGCAGACGCACGCCGTAGAGGTGAAGATATTATCGATTTTGGAATGGGAAATCCCGATCAAGATACACCTAAGCATATCGTAGACAAATTAATTGAAGTGGTGCAACGCGAAGGCACGCACCGTTATTCCGTATCACAAGGCATTCCAAGATTGCGTCAGGCAATTTGCAACTGGTATCAAACCAAATTTAATGTCAATTTAGATTCTGATACGGAAGCCGTTGTGACCATTGGTTCGAAAGAAGGGTTGGCGCATTTGGCAATGGCAACCGTTGATAAAGGGGATACGATTTTGGTTCCCAACCCCGCATACCCCATTCATCCGTATGGATTTGTGATTGCAGGCGCGGACATTCGACACGTAAAAATGACCCCTGATGTTGATTTTTTTGAAGAGCTTGAAAAGGCAATCAAAGAGTCGTGGCCCAAGCCTAAAATGTTGGTACTCAATTTTCCGGGTAATCCGACCACCCAGACGGTTGATTTGAACTTTTTTGAAAAAGTCATTGCCATTGCCAAAGAGCATAATATTTGGGTTATTCATGATTTGGCCTATGCCGATATTGTATTTGACGGCTACCGTGCGCCTTCCATTTTAGAAGTTGAAGGGGCAAAGGATATTGCTGTGGAATTTTATACCTTGTCTAAAAGTTACAATATGCCAGGGTGGCGAGTGGGCTTTATGGTAGGAAATCCAACTTTGGTAAATGCTTTAAAACGAATGAAATCTTATTTGGATTACGGCACTTTTACTCCCATTCAAGTTGCGGCCATTGCTGCTTTAGAGGGGCCACAAGAGTGTGTGCAAGAAATTTGTGATATGTATAAAATGCGACGAGATGTTTTGTGCAATGGGTTAAATGCCATTGGTTGGGAAGTAACGCCTCCAAAAGCTACGATGTTTGTTTGGGCCCCCATACCAAAAGAGTATTTAGAGATGGGTTCGATTGAATTTTCTAAAAAATTGTTAACCGATGCAAAAGTAGCGGTCTCTCCTGGTATTGGATTTGGAGATTATGGCGACGATCATGTGCGCTTTGGTTTGATTGAGAACGAACACCGGACTCGTCAGGCCATTCGTGGCATTCGTGATATGTTTAGAAAAGATGGATTGATTAAACGTAACGTGATTGTTTAGCTTTGAGTCCGACAGACTCCTAGAGGTCAATTATGCGAAATTTAGGTGTATTTACATTTGAAATCTGGATTTACAATTTTAGTAGAAGGTTAACGTTAGGAAACAACTGAATGAAGACGGTAAAAATTGGTTTATTAGGATTAGGAACAGTCGGGGGGGGGGCATTAAATATTATCCAGCATACCCTGCCAGAAATTGAACGACGTTTAGGTCAATCCATTGAGGTTGCCATTATTGCTGTGCGTGATTTAACACGTACACGTTCTGTGGACACACAAAATATTCCATTAACTGATAATGCCACAGAGGTGGTAAACCACCCAGATGTGGATATTGTTGTTGAATTAATGGGCGGAACAGGGCTTGCAAAATCGTTATTGGAGACGGCCATTCAAAATGGAAAGCATATTGTGACAGCCAATAAGGCCTTAATCGCTGAACATGGTAACGCCTTGTTTGCTTTAGCCAAAAAACACAATGTGATTATCAGTTACGAGGCAGCTGTTGCAGGAGGCATTCCTGTTATTAAGGCGATGCGAGAAGGGCTTGCAGCAAATAAAGTGGAATGGGTTGCTGGAATTATTAATGGCACGGGCAACTACATCTTAACGGAGATGAAAAAGCCAGGAGCGGACTTTGCTGCGGTATTAAAAGTGGCACAGGAGCTTGGTTATGCTGAAGCCGATCCTACCTTTGATGTGGAAGGCATTGATGCCGCACATAAATTAACCATTTTGGCCTCCATTGCATTTGGCATTGAATTGCAATTCAATAAAGTGTATACCGAAGGCATTAGTCAAATTACCGCAGATGATATTCGGTTTGCAGAACAGCTTGATTATGAAATTAAACATTTGGGTGTCGCCAGTCGTCTTGAAAACGGTTTTTCATTGCGTGTTCATCCAACGATGGTGCCAAAGTCGGTTTTAATTGCTAATGTAAGTGGTGTAATGAATGCGGTTATGGCGTTTGGTAATCATGTTGGTCCTACCATGTATTATGGCCCGGGTGCGGGTGCGGGGCCAACAGCCAGTTCGGTTGTAGCAGATATTGTGGAGGTCATTCGCTGGAAAGAGCAGCCGATTGATGTTCAAGTGCCCGCTCTTGGTTTTGCTTTAGATCAACTGCAATCTGCTCCAGTGGTTTCCATTGATGAAATTGAAACCAGTTATTATTTACGTTGTTTTGCAAAAGATCATGTCGGTGTTTTAGCAAAAATTACTGCTATTTTGGCTGACTCTAATATTAGTATTGAGCACCTACACCAAGAACCTTGCTCTCAAGAAGCCAATGCAGCAACCTTGGTTATTATTACCAATCATGTCAAAGAGTCACTTTTAAATACAGCCATTGAAACATTATCAGAATTGGATGATATTGAAGGCGATATCATGCGTATTCGAATCGAATCTCTTGGTGCCTGATTTTGTGTTATTGTTGATGGCCCTTTGAGGCACGTCATTTTATTAAAAGTCGAGCTTGCTCGGCTTTTTTTCTGGAGAAATTCCCATGTCTGCGGTTACGCTGTCTGTTCCTGATTTATTAAATCCTTTAAGAATAAAAGAGGCCAATGAACCACTTGCTTCTTTAAAGTTGCCTGCCTTACAAACGTTATTGGCAAAATCGGACAGGTTTGCGGTTCAAAAGCAAAATCGTTATCAACAGTTTGGCTATTTGTTTCATCAGCCTAAAACGTCTGCTTACGCAGCGATTATGGCTGCCGCGGAGATTGAAGATTATGATGCGTCTGTTTTTTGGTTGCGGGTTGACCCAGTGCAAATGATTGCTGATCGTGATTCATTGGTGTTAATTCCTGGTGATGATTTGGCAATTTCAGAAGAAGAATCCAGAGCATTATTAACCGCATTTAATCAGCATTTTGAGCAAGATAAGGTCACTCTGGAATACGCCTCTCCCCAACATTGGTACTTAAGAATAGCATTTCCTGTAGATATTCATACTCACCCACTGGATTCTGTTGCTTATCAATCGGTTGATCACCGCTATCCAACGGGTAATGCGGCAAATTATTGGCGTAAACTGATTAATGAAACGCAAATGCTCTTTTTCAGTCATCCTATAAATGAAGCACGTAGAGCATTGGGGCACCCTGAAATTAACAGTATTTGGATTTGGGGAGAGGGGCAATTAACGGATGAGGCGATTGTTGCACGCCCAACGGCAATGGTATGGTCAGAAGAGTTGTATTTACAGGGATTGGCTAAGTTAACACAGTCGGCTTGTTTGGCTTCTCCCATTCATTATCAAGCGTGGCAATCAAGCTTGAAGTCTCTTGTTTCTGAAAGGAGGGGGGAGAAAATTTCTCATCATCTGATTCAACTAGACTCTATTGTAAAAGCATTGGGGCAGATGCAACAACCAGAATGGCTAGAGACGTTAACGCAACTTGAAGTGCAGTGGTTTATGCCTTTATTGCAAGCCTTAAAAGCCAAAAAAATGGATTCGCTTCTATTGGAGCTGGGAGGAGAGTTTAGATACCATATTACGCCACGTTGTTTAAATCGTTTTTGGCGTCTTAAACGTTCCTTAGCCACGCTAAAAAGTGAATGATTTCAATCCAGTTTGAAAAGCAGGGTGAGTATGGTTAATACAAACTTGATTTCAAGTAATTGAACGTAAAATAACGAAATATTTCTGTATAATTTGCATACAATTTAGAGTCCAATTCATCTTAAAAAAACAGGCACGGCATGAATTTTATTGAAACACGTGGTAATGACGGTCAAAAACCTAGCTCGATTACTTTTTCACAAGCGATTTTAAGTCCAATGTCCTCTTTTGGGGGTGTGTACTCGCCAGAGAGTTTACCTTTATTTGATGAGGCCTTTTTTAAGGCGCACACCCATTCAGGATATAAAACACTAGCCAAAGACGTATTAAAAGCATTTGAAGTGGATATTGATGAATCGGTGATTGACGAAGCGTTAAGCTTGTATGATGCATTTGATGACCCTAAAAATCCCGTTCCACTGGTTAAAGTGTACGATGATTTATACATCAGTGAGCTTTATCATGGTCCTACCCGAGCTTTTAAAGATATGGCATTACAGCCTTTTGGCAAGGTGCTTTCTTCTGTGGCGCAAGCACGTAATGAAAAATACCTTATTTTGGCTGCTACCAGTGGTGACACGGGGCCAGCTGCTTTGGAGACGTTTAAAAACCGTGATAATGTTCAAGTGGTGTGTTTATATCCTGATGGTGGAACCTCGGATGTTCAGCGCTTACAAATGGTGACAGAAGATGCCAGAAACTTGAAGGTTATTGGCATTCATGGCGATTTTGATGATGCACAAAGCGCATTAAAGTCATTGCTGGTTTCTGACGTATTTAAAGAGGCCTTGAAAGCACATCATATTTCTTTGTCTGCGGCCAACTCGGTTAATTTTGGGCGTATTATTTTTCAAACCATTTACCATATTTACAGCTATTTGGAGTTGGTGCGTATTGGCGCTATTCAAATGGGTGAAAAAGTTTATTTAAACGTACCAAGTGGAAACTTTGGTAATGCTTTAGGTGGCTATTATGCTTATAAAATGGGCTTGCCTGTTAAACAAATTCATATTGCTTCCAACAACAATAATGTGTTAACTAAATTTATTAGCACAGGGCATTATGACTTGCGTAATATTTCAGTCATTCCAACCACTTCGCCAGCAATGGACATTTTAAAGTCGTCTAATATTGAGCGCATTCTGTTCGATTTATTTGGCGCTGAGCGTACGAGAGAACTCATGTTGCAATTGGATACTGAAAAGTTTTATTCCTTAAATGAAGAAGAGCTGATTCAAATACAGAGTATTTTTTCAGCGGATTTTTGTAGCGATGAAGAAGGGTTAGCGTATATTAAAAAAGCTTTTGATGTGGGGTATTTGATGTGTCCTCATACCGCCACCTGTTTTAAAACCTACGATTTTTGCCGAGAAGACAAGTCCATTAAAACCATTGCATATTCCACAGCTGAGTGGACAAAATTTTCACCTGTTATTGCTAAAGCACTCACAGGTGAAGAGGTAGAACATGATCGTGATGCATTGGAAATGATTGCGAAAAAAGCCAATATTCACATTCCAAAGCAAATATCCGAACTGTTTTCAAAAGAGATCACTCAAAAAATCGTTATTGATAAACAGGACATTGAAAAAGAAATCTTGAATTTTTTAAATACTTGAGCTTTTTTTTGAACTCAAGTCATTTTAGAAAATCTTTGTATGAGAGGGGGGGAGAGAAAAAGAGGCCTATTTTCTCTTTTTATCTATGCATCCTTTCCTGCAAAGGCCCTTTTAGGTGTTTAGGTTTAGGAAACCCCTTGTCTATATTTGAAGGGCTGAAACCAATCTAAGTTGTAAGGTGGTACGGCCGTAATAGACGTTTAAACTGGGTTGATAAACGCATTGAATTTTTTCTCCTATTTTGAAAAGAATTGGGCTTTCAGCGCTCTCTTTGGCATTAAAGTAGATGGCTGAAATGGTTTGTTGACCTTCGGTAATCAGTTTAAATGACAAGTGCGTTTTAGAGTGGCCTACTGCTCGCACATCGCTGATTATAAAATCTCCAGAAAACAAGGGTTTAGGCCACTCTCTTCCATAAGGTTCTAATAAATTTAGCTCTTCAATGAGTTGTGGTGTCAATTGATGAGATTGTAACGAACCATCGGTTTCAATGATGGGGCTGGGGGGTTCATCGCCTAATTGATTTTGAATGGCTTGTTCAAATAAAGATTCAAATATTTCAAAATGGTGTTTTGGAATCATACAACCAGCTGCTCCAGCATGCCCCCCCATTGAGATAAATAACCCTTCATGTTGATCGGACATCCATTGAAATGCTTCTCGTAAATCAAGGCTTGGAATAATGGCTCGACCACTGCCCGCGATTAAATCACCTTCTAAATCGGTCATGGCAATGGTAGGCACACCGTATTGCTCGCCAATGCGAGAAGCGATGATGCCTTGAATGCCTGCATTGCCCTGCATGCGAACGGTTAAGGTGTATTTTTGAGCATGATAGGCTTGTTCAGCCATGTTTTTGGCTTGCTGCAACATCGCTTCTTGTTGAGCACGACGGTTTACATTGTCTGCATCCAGTTGTTCTAAATATTGTTGTGCCTGTTGAGGGCTTGGAGCGGTTAAAAAGTTGAATGCAGTGGTTACATCACTGACACGACTGGCGGCATTGATGCGAGTGGCGACTTGAAATCCTAAAAATTCAGCGTCATAAGGCTGGCCATTATTGTCATTTAATAATCGCATTGCTTGCCATGCTGGGTTGTGAAATTGATTAATAAATTGCAATCCTGCCAACACAATGGCACGGTTATTGGGGCTTTTTAAGCTGACGGAGTCAGCGATGGTTCCCAGTGCCACATTCATTGCCAGAGCTTTAAGGGATGGAGTGGTGTTGGGTAGATACTTCATTTTAATTAAAGCTTGGCGAACTTGTGTCATAACAATAAAGATAACATAACAGCCTGCAACGGTTTTATCGTACTGACACCCCGGTTGCTGAGGGTTAACCGTACAGGTTGCGCTAGGCGGTGGCCCTTCTAAAGGCAGTTGGTGATGATCGGTTACACAAACTTGAATGCCAGCGCCTTTTAAACGGGCAATGCGGGCTTCATCACTGGAACCTTGGTCAGCAGAAATGACCAGCGAGATGGTTTTAGGCAATTCCAAAATACGATCAACCACTTCGTCTGTAATTCCGTACCCTGATTTGCGTTCTCCTATTATATGAATCACGCGCTCACTGGGCATGCCAAAAAAGTCTACCAGTGCAGTTTTTGCAACCCAAGCAGAGGTAACACCATCTGTATCATAATCAGTGGCTAATACAATGACGCCTTCACTTTGAATCGCTTGAGCGATAAGCTGCGCTGCCTGTTCTGAATTTTTTAATGTGTTTGGGTGCTGAATATGCTTTAACTTAGGAAAAATAATTTTTTCTAAATTGGTTATGCTCTCTAGGCGATTGGCGACCAGTGTTGCTTGTAATTCGGTTAATCCCAGTTCTCTGGCAGCTTGAAAAACGGCTGAATTTGTTGGGCGTTGTACTATTCTAGGTATTTTTATCATGCATGGGATTCTAACAGAATGTATCTGGTTAAATGTGTCTATCTACACGGATTTTTAGGTACTGGTAACTGTGCAAAAAAAATAATGGTTGTTTGAGCGTGTCATGCACGAAAATCAGATTCTGAAAGAGGCCATAAAAAGTCACTTAAAAGAGAGAGAAGAGCTGAGGAGATTTTTATCAGAACTGCTTGTGCGCTCCAGCGTATCCAATTATTTTGCTAAGTGAGAGTGTGTGGCCTAGAATTAAAGCAACACAATTGGAATACACCACCTGTTACATCAGAATTTTTTTGTATGGATGCAGAGTATCTTGAGTAACTAAGTTCGTTATGTTTTTCAGGTAAAAACGTACCATGATGACAATCACCGTTTTCAACATTTGAAATAGGCCTGGTCCAAAATAATGCGTTTTTGTTGCCATTCGGCGGCTACGATCAAAGGGGAGGTTGTATGAAGCCTGACATGACTCAGCTACTTTATTTAAGCCGTATTAACGGTATATTTGCTGAGCCGTGTAAAGGCTTTTAAATATGGATTCTTTTGTCTTAATTAATCAAAGATTAAACCAAGTGACGGCGACGTCTTGCTGCCATAAAGCCAATTAAGCCCAGTCCACCTAACATTAACGCATAGGTTGAAGGTTCAGGCACTGCTGAGACCAGTGTGCCTGTGACTTGAATTTCACTTAAGGTAAATGTTTTAGGTGTAAAAGGTGCGAAACCAAAATCGGATAGCGTGATCTGGTTGGTGGCGACGTTTTCAAGTGCTGTCCCTGATAGATCAAATAAATCATCTTGAGGGTTGTTAAAAACGATTTGGCCAAAGGGCGTACTGGTAACGGCTTCGCCATTAATGGTTGCGGATTCCAGTGAACTATTTTGGCCTAATGCACTGAAAAAAGAAACGTCATCAATGTAGTAGTCATCATCTAAAAAAATGGTGATGGATGCACCATTTCCTAAAAATAAGTGGCCAGAATTTGGGTTTTGGATGAGTCCATCGGCTAATGTTCCTGTGCCACCTGTGTAGTGAAATATACCAGGGATACCATTCGTGATGCTACCAGTGTAAGTATGGTTTAGGTTAAAAGTGCCATCGGGATAAGAGTTTGTTAAATCATACCCTGTAATATTGGCAAGATTGGTGGCCGAGAATGCCGAGCTGGCGAAGAGTGTAGCGGCGAAGAACGTTAACAGTTTTTTCATGGAGGATACCTCAATTAAGATTAGAATAATTTGTAATATTTTCTTAGCAGTTACGTACTATATCATTATTTAATTTATTTTCAATAGAGAAAAATAGCGAAAATAAGCAGGCAGTAAATGGCAAGATCCACTTTTAAACGGTGTTGTAAGCACTGTCTAATATGCTGTTTTTTAATGATTTTTGGGCTGCTTACTCTGCCGAAATTAGGTTTGGGTTTAAGCTTGCCAAAGTAACTTGTGTCGCCACCAAGCTGGACATTGATATTGAGCGCCATGGCGGTAATGGGGTGGCCAGAATTGGGGCTGTCGTGTTGTTTTCCTTGGGCGTGAAAGTCCCAAAAACGCCCGTTAAAATAGACAATTCTAATGAGAATCGCGGTGAATCGGGCAGGAATCCAGTTTACGATGTCGTCCAGTTTGGCGGAACATTTCCCAAATTTTTCATAGCGTTCCGTGCGGTATCCGACCATTGAGTCCAGTGTATTAATGGCTTTGTAGAGCAGTATCCCCGGTAGCCCAAATAGCAGTAGATAAAACAGTGGGGCAATGACGCCATCGCTTAGGTTTTCGGCATAGGACTCAATGCCCGCCTTGTAGCAATCGCTGTGATTTAGCTGTTCGGTATCACGGCTTACGAGATGTTTTAAGGCTTTTTGAGGTGTGTTTGTTTGAATTAAAGCCAATACACTGTCATGCAGCATTCTGTGTGCAATGAGCGTTGAACTTAGTATGGCGGTGAGTGTGATTAGCATTATTTGAGAGAGGGGGGGGGAGAAAAAAGAGTCACTTAATTTAAAGAGCATGAGTTGAATGCCGTAACCAACCAATC
>WFPP01000073.1 GCA_015487495.1 Thiomicrorhabdus sp. | reverse complement strand
CCGACCCACACATGGGGTCATACAAACTGCCGCCCTGCTTGGCAATCTCTGGCCAGCCCGAACGCAACAGTAACGCCGCCGCAATATTCTCTTTTAAAGGCGCTTTAACCTGCTGACCTTCTCGATAACCACGTTGATGCAAACTGTAACCGACCAAATCAATGCTTAAGGTTAATTGATTTCGGTTTAAGTGGCCATGCACTCTTAAATTTGGGTTGACCGTATCTACCGTTGGGCGATCATCGGTTTTGGCCATAAAATAATCGACCATGCCGTCTTTTATTTTTAACGCCCCATAATGACTGTGATCAATGCCCATCCCCTTACCCGAAAAAGAGACCGCAAACGCATCACACACATCCATATGCTCAAACCAGTTATGTTTTGCCACTTCAGTGGTTAACTGTTCTTGATTATCCAACTCAACCTCCAATACCGTAATAAAAATACGGTTGGCCAAACGGGACCATAAACACGCTCGGTAGGCCAATTCCTTAGAGCCTTCAAATGCCACCCCTCTAGGTTGAGCTTTTACATTTTTGGCCCCTAAAGCTATCAACTCCTCACGCAACAACTCACTTAATCCGCCTGATGTAGTGGCAAAACATTTCAGCATAATTCAATCCAAAATCATTTCAAAAATAGAACAACCCATTTTAAACGGTTTTTCTCTATCACTTTGCGTTAGTTTCGGTAGAATGTAGAAACGAACTTAAAACCCTTTTTTTTACAAGAGCTGTTACCAAGACAATAACAATGAAACTTATTTACTTAATCATCATCACATGGCTGTTCATTCCCTACATTTCTGTTCATGCACAATCCTCTCAGCCGGTTGCCACTGAAGAGGCTTTTCAAGAATGGCTAACGCAATTTAAACAACAGGCACGTCAGGAAGGAATTTCAGAAAAAACACTCAATGCTGCATTTAAAGACGTTCATTTAAGTGCCACAGTACTGGATTCAGACCGAAAACAACCTGAATTTACTCGCACCTTTTACCAGTATTTTAATAGCGCTGTGTCTAAAAACCGTGTCAAGGTTGGTCAACAAAAGCACCAACAACATCAAGCATTACTTGATGCCGTTTATCAAAAGTACGGGGTTCCCAGCCATATTTTAACCGCCTTTTGGGGAATGGAAACAAACTATGGCCGCTATACGGGCAATCTGCCGATTATTCAATCTCTCGCCACATTAGCTTACGATCCCCGTCGTACCACTTTTTTTAGCAAACAACTGATTAGTGCTCTCAAAATAATTGATCAGGGGCATGTGCAACCCGACCAAATGAAAGGTTCCTGGGCGGGGGCAATGGGACAGGTTCAATTTATGCCATCCAACTACCTACAATACGCCGTAGATGGCGATAACGATGGAAAAATCAATCTTTGGGACAGCTTACCCGATGCCTTTCATTCCGCAGGTAACTTTTTACAACAACTGGGCTGGAAAAAATCGCAATCTTGGGGGCAAGAAGTCGCCCTGCCAAACCAGTTTAACTATGCACTGGCCAATGGCAAAACCCAGCGTTCTTTAAAAGAGTGGCAGCGTTTAGGCGTAACACAACCCAATGGTCAACCGCTTCTTGCACAAAAAACGCATCGCTCCGAACAACTCGCCAAGCTGTTGCTTCCCAGTGATTACCGTGGCCCAGCCTTTCTCGTATACGATAACTTTCAAGTAATTAAGCGCTGGAATAACTCCAACAATTACGCACTGGCCGTTGGGCATTTATCCAACCGAATTCTTGGCAAACCTCCTCTCAGTAAAAAACAACCTGAAGATGACAAAGCCCTGAGCCGTGATCAGATGAAGCAAATACAAACTGCCCTTAGTGAACTGGGCTACGCAGTGGGAGAAGCAGATGGCATTGCAGGCAGTCGTACACGTAGCGCCTTACGCGCTTTTCAGGAAAAACACCAACTGCCTGCCGATGGTGCCCCTTCTTTTAGAATGTTGCAATATTTAAAAAAAACCGTTCACCAAAACAGAATTTTACAGTAAGCCATTCAATTTAAGGAATCTCTGAATAAGCCCCTTACAGGGAAACACAAAAAACAGTGCAAGGATTTAAAAATAAGGTTTTGCTTATATTTATTTAGAAAAGCGGATATAATACCCTCCAAACATTTTCATTCTTCCCTTTTCTGGAGCTTACCATGAAATCAAATCTAATGATTCGCCTCATCGCCCTCATGATTCTTATTCCAATCGCACTGGCACACTTTTCAGGTCAAATTGATTTAACCCAACCTTCATGGCTATGGCTTACCCTTTTTGCAGGCATAAACGCGTTACAGGCCAGCTTTACAGGCTGGTGTCCTGCGACCAAGTTTATAGGCAATAAAAAAAGCAATGCATGTTGTAATGACGGCAGTCAATGCTGTGAACCCGAGACAAAAGACCCCTTCAAAAAATAAAATATTTCTCTAGGGAATCTCTGAATAAGTCCATTTTTTACCAGAAACAAGCATGTAAGTCATTGATTAATAAAATGACGAAAATGTTGATTGGGATTTAATCAGAGATTCCCTAAAGCATCTCTAATTAAGCCGCTCCTTGTTTGCTCATCAGCAAACAAGGAACTTACAAATATGAACAAAAAAAAGAAGGGGGGGAAATTTTATCTGAACATTTAAGGCCAACAATGCCATTAATCATAATGCAATCACACCCTTTTTTAAAAAATCTCTGAACAAACCAGAAAACATCCACCTTTCTTATTCAAAGAAGGATATCGCACAAACCTCCCTACAAATTACGAATTTTATACAGCATTTGTAACAAACGCATTTTCAGCGTTGGCTTGACTTCAATAGGGTGGTTAAACTTAAGCAAAACTGCCGTTTCATCCGGATTATAAAGAGGATGATTCTGCCAGTTCATTAACTCTTCGTACGCAATACCACTGTCCAGAGCCACTAACTGCCAAGGAATCTCCTCTTCTTCGTCAGAACGAACAAAATTCGCCTCACTTTCGTGCCTTTCTGCAACTTTAGGGCCCGACTCGGTAATCACCAAAGGAATTTTTTCTTCTAAAATCACCGCTCTGGATTCACCAGACTCCTTCCAAATACGAACCACCTCTTCTGGTTCAAGCAACGTACCATACGGTAAAAATAAATACTTGGCCGTTAACGTCGTCACCGCATTATCCAGTAACGGTGGCCCCTCCTCAAACTGAAACTTACAACGACCACCTGAGCAACAAGACATAGAGACATTCCTTTACAACAAAAACAATCAGGCGTAAGATGGTTTTCAAAGACAAAAAAATACGCTTAAGGAAATTCTATCATGAATATCAACGCAAATAGCCTTAACGCCACCAATCTTTACACATCAAATCTAAACAGTATCAATCAAAGCCTTGCCAGTGGCCAGCGCATTAACAATGCCGCAGACGATCCATCAGGTCAAGCCATTATGAATGCACTAGGCAACCAAATCAATGCACAGGATATGGGGGTACGTAATGCCAACGATGGTATCTCCATGTTGCAAACAGCAGACGGTGCCAGTGACATAATGACGCAATCACTGCAACGCATGAATGAGCTCAGTTTACAGGCAATGAATGGTACGCTAAACGCATCGCAACGCGACATGTTAAATAATGAGTTTCAACAAAGCTTGCAAAACATCAACCAAATTGTGGAATCCACCCAGTTTAATGGACAAACACTGCTCAATGGTGATTTATCCACCATCAACATTGCACTGGGTGCGGAAAGCAATAGCACACTGACCCTGCCCACCCTAACCACCGATGCGCTTGGCATTACTGGATTAAGCCTATCCGACCCTGGCAATGCCTCAACCGCTCTAGCCGGTATTAGCACCGCCATTGAACAATTAAGTGCTTCACGCGCCGAATTTGGTGCACAACAAAATGCCCTAACCAGTACTGTCGATAACTTACAAAACCAAACTGTGTCCAGCTACGCCACCCAAAGCCAACTCAGTGACACCGACTTTGCCAAAGCCATTGCAGAGCAGTCCAGACAACAAATATTAAATGAAAGCGCCATCGCAATGCAATCTCAAGGAAACCAATCCAAAGCAGCTGTTTTACAATTATTAAGCCCATAAAAAAACAAACACACATCAAGCACCAATAATACGTTTAACTCTTTGCTCTCCTAAGCAACCATTATGGCCGTTTAACGGCCATTTTTTTGGCCTTCTAAAAAATATTCTCCCCCCTATCCAGATACACTCAGAAGACACACTATTTTCTGGCCGACAACTACAGACATCTCTCCTCGTGATTGTTATAATCGCGTGCATTATTATTTAAAAAAATGACAAGCAGACAAAGACCCTTATGGAAAAGCATTTCGATCCAAATTCAATTGAAACAAAATGGTATCAAACATGGGAAAACAAAGGCTATTTTAAACCACAAAATCCCGACGCTGACCCTTACAGTATCATGATACCGCCACCCAATGTAACGGGAAGCTTGCACATGGGTCATGCCTTTCAAGACACCATTATGGATACGCTCATTCGCTACCATCGCATGAAAGGCGACAACACCCTTTGGCAGCCGGGCACCGACCATGCCGGCATTGCGACCCAAATGGTGGTCGAACGCCAATTGGCCGCACAAGGCTTAAGCCGTCATGATCTTGGTCGGGATAAATTTATTGATAAAATCTGGGAGTGGAAAGAGGAATCTGGCGGTACGATTACCCAACAACTTCGTCGCATGGGCGCCTCACCCGACTGGAGCAGAGAACGATTTACCATGGATGAGGGTTTGTCCGAAGCGGTGAAAGAGGTCTTTGTTAAGCTCTACGAAGAAGATTTAATTTACCGTGGAAAACGCCTTGTTAACTGGGATCCTGTGTTACACACGGCGGTTTCAGATCTGGAAGTGGTTTCCACCGAAGAGCAAGGGAATTTGTGGCACATGCGCTATCCATTAAGCGATGGCTCTGGTCATTTAGTGGTGGCCACTACCCGTCCAGAAACCATGTTGGGTGATTCAGCCGTTGCGGTTCACCCTGATGATGAACGCTATCAACACTTAGTGGGCAAAACCATTACCCTGCCTTTAGTGGGGCGAGAAATCCCCATTATTGCCGATGACTATGTTGATTTAGAGTTCGGAACAGGTTGTGTCAAAATCACCCCTGCTCACGACTTTAACGATTATGAAATGGGGAAACGCCACAACCTCCCCATGCTCAATATTTTAACCGTTGATGCCGCAATTAATGAGGAAGCCCCTGAAAAATACCAAGGACTGGATCGTTTTGAAGCGCGTAAACAGATCATTGCTGACTTAGAAGCCCTTGGCTTAATGGAAGACATTAAACCGCATACTCTAATGGTGCCACGTGGCGACCGTTCTCATGCGGTGATTGAGCCATTCTTAACCGATCAATGGTATGTGGCAGTCGAATCCCTTGCCAAACCCGCCATTGATGCGGTTAAAAATGGCGACATTGAATTTGTACCTAAAAACTGGGAAAACACCTATTTTGATTGGATGAACAACATTCAAGACTGGTGCATCTCACGTCAAATCTGGTGGGGACACCGCATTCCAGCGTGGTACGACGAAAACGGCAAAGTCTATGTTGGGCGCACCGAACTCGACGTACGCGAAAAGCACCAACTTTCCAGTGATGTGGTGCTTAATCAAGACGAAGATGTATTGGACACCTGGTTTAGCTCGGCACTTTGGACATTTTCCACTTTAGGCTGGCCAGAAAAAACGCCTGAACTGGAAAAGTTTCACCCCACCTCAGTATTGGTTACGGGCTTTGACATCATCTTTTTTTGGGTCGCCCGCATGATAATGATGGCACTCAAATTCACGGACGAAGTGCCCTTTAAACAAATTTATGTACACGGTTTGGTACGTGATGGTGAAGGGCAAAAAATGTCCAAATCCAAAGGGAACGTTTTAGATCCGATTGATTTGATTGACGGCATTGAGTTGGAAGCACTGGTTAAAAAACGCACCTACGGCATGATGCAACCTGAAAAAGCGGCCAAAATTGAAAAGTCCACTCGCAAACAGTTTGCAGACGGCATTCCCGCTTTTGGAACCGATGCCATTCGCTTTACCTTTGCCTCGCTGGCCTCAACGGGTCGCGATATTCAATTTGACTTAAATCGAGCTGAAGGTTACCGAAATTTCTGCAATAAATTATGGAATGCCACGCGTTATGTCTTAATGAACACCGAAGGGTACGACACGGGTGTCGATCCTAAAGCCGACGTTGAGTTATCCCTAGCCGACCGCTGGATTGTCTCTCGTTTGCAAGAAGTGGAAGCCGAAGTGGTCAAACACTTTGACACCTATCGCTTTGATTTAGCCGCTAACGCACTCTATGAGTTCACATGGAATGAATACTGTGACTGGTATTTAGAGCTGGCCAAACCCATTCTAACCCAAGACAGCTCAGAAGCCGCGAAACGTGGTACTCGTAAAACGCTGGTACGCGTGCTGGAAACCATTTTAAGACTGCTCCATCCCATCATTCCCTTTATTACCGAAGAGGCGTGGCAAGCGGTTGCTCCCTTGGCTGGAAAACAAGGCGAAACGATTATGTTAGCGCCCTATCCACAAGCCGATGAGTCCAAAATTGATTTTGATGCCATGGCGGAATTGGAATGGGTTAAAACATTCATTATCGGTGTGCGAAAAATTCGCTCTGAAATGGACATCGCCCCCGGCAAACCCCTACCCGTCTTTTTAGATGGATTAAGCCCTCAAGACAAACAATGGCTGGACAACAACCAGCACTACCTGCTATCGTTAGCAAAATTATCCAGTATTGAGGTATTAGATCCCAATGCAACCGCGCCAGAATCGGCCGTTGCATTGGTGGGGGAGATGAAAATTCTAATACCCATTGCAGGCTTAATTGATAAAGATGCTGAACTGGCTCGCCTCTCTAAAGAGGTGGGTAAATTACAAAATGAAATTAAACGCCTCAGCGGTAAATTAAGCAATCAGGGCTTTGTTGCCAAAGCACCCGAAGCCGTCGTTGCTAAAGAGCGCGAAAAGTTGGCGGGTTATCAAACCGCCTTAACGAATTTAGAGACCCAATATGAAAAAATTCAACAGATCTAATATTGCCCCTCCTTCACTAACCAAAAGCTTTATTTTTATTGGCCTGTTTAGTGGTATGACCTGTGGACTGGTGGCTCAACAAGCGTATGCGGCGATTACACCCGGCTACACCAACTACGTAATTGATACCTTTAAAGTCCCCATGCGCCGAGGCGCAGGCACAAACTTTAAAATCAGCCGCATGATGCCCGCAGGAGCAGCAGTTAAAATCCTAGAAGCCAACAATGAAGGCTGGGCATTGGTTGAGTATAAAAAAGGAGGGAAAACCTATTCTGGCTGGATGCATACCAGCACCCTGCAAAATATTCCCGTCGCCCGCGTACGACTGGAAAAACAGATTAAAAAAACCACCGCACTCGAAGAAAAACTCAACGCACTTCAACACGAGCTTAAAACCCTCAAAGAACGGCATGAAGAAACCAATCAGGAACTTTCTAGCGTAAAACAAGAAAAGTTTGAACTTAACCAGGCGCTCACTCGCCTAAAATCCATCTCCAGTAATGCGGTAGATCTTGACCAACAAAACCAGGAGATGAAACAGCGTTTATCCACTTTAGAAGATCAAAATGCCATTATGAGAGAACAAATTGACCAATCCGAAGATGCCATTAAGCGTCAATGGTTCTTAACAGGTGGTGGAGTGCTTTTATTTGGCCTACTGTTAGGCCGCTTCTTTAGAATCCCTGCAAAACGTAAGAAGTGGGGTGAAATTTAAGACATTATTTTTACCTTAACCCCCAAATAAAAAAGGCGCCTTAAGGCGCCTTTTTTATTTATTAAATCACTCTTATTTTTTAATTAGCAGGATCCGTTAAAACCGCTCTGTCAGAGACTTCATTACCAGCTTTAGGCGTTCTAACCAATACCTCCAAATTCCCTGTTACAGGGTCTATATTTTGATTATCTGCTGTAACAGTAAATGAAAACTCTAAGGCCGTTGTCTGGCTTTCTACTGCTCCAGGCGTAGAAGAGATTGTTCCCACTTCAGACGTTACCGAAATAGAGCTACCCGTTGGAGCGGATAACCTTTCAGCATAGATACAAGCAGGATCTTCTGGATCAAATACATTATCAATTCGAGTTCCTGTTTCAGATGTTTTGCAAACCGCCTCTGGGTTTTCAATCAAAACCCAGAGCTCTTTAAAGTCCGCTCCCGCCAAAAAGTTTTGTGAAACAATTTGACACTGTACACCATCGATAACCAATTTACCATTCGTATCCAAGCACGTTATATTTCCATTTAATAACTCATATAAATGCACTCTTGGTGAACTTGAAGCCATGACGATAATGGTATTTCTTCCAACATTAACCAAAAAATTAGAGCGCCCCGCTATATTATTTGCATCGATAGGACAATCCGTTGAATGATTACACGGAATACCATTGTAAACCCCGTCTGGCCCAGTATAACTACCATTTTCATCATAATCAATTAGCTTTTCATCTTGAGAAATTACGCTATCATACGGATTAAATGTCAAACTTTCATCGTCATCTCGAAACAACTCACCTAAATCAACAAAGGTATCCCCATCATCAAAAATACCAGAACCATTTTTATCATAATAAGTTTCGTGCCCAATCGCATAAGCCAATATATTAGCTCGGCCTACTCTTGGATTTTGACTCGTCCAAGTTACCGAACATCTTCCATTACTTGTTTGACAAGTACTCTCAATCACTCCGCCTTCCGTTGTAAAATTCACGACCGTTCCATCGGGTACGGGATTATTAAATCGATCAGCCAAAGCAACCGATACAATAGACGTTTCACCATCATAACTAAAGCCCTCTGGTGCAAACTTACTCACCGCCAAACTAAAACTATTTTGATCAGGAATCCCAGTTGTGACAGTCAATAAATCTGACTGAACCGATAATAAAGAACCGTCTTCTTTTGTCACCGATGCGGTGACTCTTACGGGTGTCGAAATCGTTCCAGCAAGTACCGTAACAAACGCCTCTCCTTGATCATTTGAAATGGCACTTTCAGCATTTAAAGACAGGCCTCCTACCGTTGTTGTTAACTTAAAATTAACGCGTACATTAGAAATAGGGTTTCCCTCATTATCAACCACCTTAAAGGTCAATTTTGAAAGTTCACCATACCCCACTCCTCCTGTACCTTTCAAAGATAAAAAAGTCGGGTCTGCACTTATAAACTGCAAAGATGTTGCAAATTTTGCGGCTTCCTCTGTTGTTTCGGCATTTGTCGTTGCTACAAATTGATAATTAAAAATGGTCGCTTCACCCGATAATTCTGGTGTCGCCGTAAATATTCCAGGAGCACTACCAGTAGTGAGTTCAGGTGGATTAATGGTGACAATAGAAGAACCCGAACTATCTGTTAAAACAGTCGATTGAGATAAAGACCCTGACGTTGCAGAAATATTAATGCGCTCATTCCTTACTGGCTCACTTGCTTCATCCAAAAAAATAATCTCTACTTTGGCGTCATCATTGACAGGAATAGAATTCGTTTTTTCACCCGTTGATGAAACTGACATAATAATATTCACACCTGGCTGTAAATTTTGACCGGTTTGCCCATCCGTTTCTCCCGCTGGTTCAGCAAGACAGCCCGTTAACAAAATCAATATAAGTAACCCCGAAAAGTTCACCGCCCATTTTAAAATATGAATCATTAATCTATACCTTTTTTCGAGCAATAAATGCTTGTGTCAATGTGCCTGAATCCAAATATTCCAGCTCCCCACCCATTGGAATGCCTTGAGCAAGCCGTGTCACCAATACTCCAAAAGCTTCAGCCAACTGCTGAATGTAAAATGCAGTCGCCTCTCCTTCAACCGTTGGATTGGTTGCAATAATCAGTTCTGTAATTTCTTTACGCGCCAAACGCAATTCAAGCTCATCCAATCCTAACGCGTTAGGCCCTATGCCGTCAATAGGGGATAAATGCCCCATAAGTACAAAGTATTTACCTTTAAACACGCCTGAACGCTCAATGACGTCCACATCAGTTGGGTGCTCTACAATGCACAACTCGGTTGTATTTCGTTGGGTTGAACAACAAATAGCGCAGGTAGGTTCTTCGGTTAAGGTTCGACATTGAGAACATTGTCCAACCTTCTCAATCGCTTTAGAAAGAGCATCAGAAAGAATTTCCCCCCCCCCTTTATTACGCTCCAATACATGATAAGCCATACGTTGTGCCGATTTTGGCCCTACGCCTGGCAAAATTCGAAATGCATCAATCAGCTCTTGAATTAAAGGACTTTTCACAACATAAAACCCGATGCCCTAAAACGGCATTTTCATGCCTTCCGGTAGCTCCATACCAGCGGTTAGCCCGCCCATTTTTTCTTTTGATGCCGTCTCAACATTGCGTGCTGCACTGTTTACTGCCGCGGCAATCAAATCCTCTAACATCTCCTTATCATCCATTAAACTGTCGTCAATGGAGACCTGAATCAATTCATGTTTTCCTGTCATCACCACTTTCACCAGGCCTCCACCAGATTCACCTGCCACTTCCATTTTGGCAATTTCCTCTTGCGCCGCCTGCATATTTTTTTGCATGTCTTGCGCTTGTTTCATTAAATTGCCTAAACCACCTTTTCCACCAAACATACTCTTTTCCTTTTTACTATCATTAACTGTTTATTTTGAGTAACCCTAAGGAATCTCTGATTAAATCGGTTTAATGCTTCCAGGAACAACCTGCATCCCTAACACCTGTTGAAGTGCTTGAATATGCTCATCTTGCTCAATCGCACAACAAGCTTTCTGTTGTCGCTGCTCCATTTGCTGTTGTTCGTATTTTACAGGCGTAAAATGCTCACCTGCCGTTACAAAATTTAATTTAAATGCCTTACCATAACACTGCTTAACGGCCTCTTCAAACTGTAACAGAGCCATTTCCTGTTTTGAATAATTTTGCTCAGGATCAATACTCACCGCCATTTCGTTCTCTGTCAGTTTAACCAACACCGAGTTACGTGCCACTTCCGCAGCCATGCCTTTTAAGGGAAGTCTGGTAATAATATCAAGCCATTGTTCAATGCCTCCGCTCTCCTCAAATGAGTCCGACAAACCTTCTTTCTCCTCCTTAACAGAAGCTTGAGGGGGGGAAGAAAAATGAGAAGAGTCAGAAACATCAAGGGAGGGTGACGTTTGAAAAGACGTGTTTTCAACCTTCTCCTTTAGAGCTGTATTCAACTTTCCCAACGGTTGTTTTAACCTCGCTTTAATTTGAGATAAATGGTCAGAAGAAGAGGCAACATCCATCGTTTGAGTGTTTGAAGAAGGCGCCTCCAAAAATTCTCCCCCCCCCTGTTGGGTAGCGGAAACGTCCTTTACAATAGAAGATGATTCCGTTTTTTGAGCCATTAATGAACGCGCCGAAGCCAATCCCTTTAATGCGCCCTCTAATGCATTATGTGGCACCGATTCTTGTTGATTCGTTTGTGAAAAATCCCCCCCCCCTACTTGACTTGATTCTCTTTTTTCAACCGTTTTTACCGAAGATTGAGAAGCCGAACCCAACTGGACAGGCTGGAAAGCCAACATACGAATCAAAGTCATTTCAAACCCAATACGACTATCTGGAGCAAGCAACATATCCTGATTGGCCAATAACGCAATTTGATACAACAACTGAATACGCTCAGGCTCAAGCTGTTCGGCCAGGGAAACAATCACCTCTTGTGGCAAAGTGGATAAAACCGAACTGTCACCAAAAATTTGACAATATGAAAGAGCATGCAATGTTTCAATTAACTGAGTTAATAATGCCTGATAATTCACTCCCATCACAGCTAATTGTTGAATCACTTCTTTTAACTCGTCCGGTTCTTCATTCGCCAGCGCCGTTAAAATAGACACACTGTACTGTTGATCCACCAGGCCCAGCATAGTTTGAACAGGCTCAAACAACACCTCTCCTGCACCATAGGCAATGGCCTGATCCAACAAACTTAATGCATCCCGAGCAGAACCGTCCGCGCCTTTTGCAATCAGTCCTAATGCACTTTTTTCAAACGGCAACGCTTCCTGAGTCATAATAAACTCAAGGTGTGTCTGAATTTGCAGCGGAGTTAAACGTACCAAATTAAACTGTAAACAGCGAGAAAGTACCGTAACAGGAAGTTTGTGAGGATCCGTTGTAGCCAATAAAAATTTAACGTGTTCAGGAGGCTCTTCAAGGGTTTTCAATAAAGCATTAAAACTGCTTTTAGACAGCATGTGTACTTCATCAATCAAATACACTTTATAGCGACCTTGCGTAGGTGCAAACTGTACGTTGTCTAAAATCTCACGGGTATCATCTACCTTGGTTCGAGAAGCCGCATCCACTTCAATTAAGTCAATAAACCGTCCCTCATCAATCGAGCGACAAATATTACACACACCACACGGTGTAGAAGAGATACCTTGTTCGCAATTTAATGCTTTCGAAAAAATTCGGGCAATGGTCGTTTTACCGACCCCTCGTGTACCCGTAAATAAATAGGCATGATGAAGCCGTTTTTGATCTAACGCATTTGCTAAAGCCTGCATAACATGCGATTGCCCCACCAGCTCAGAAAATTGCTTAGGGCGCCACTTACGGGCAAGAACAGTCGAATTTGCGTTTGAACTCATTCAGAAACCTTAAAAAAAGACGCATAAAAAATTGAATTCATTTTAACGTGTATTAGGGAAGCACAAAGGAATTTTTAAACTTTTTTTAGAGCCAAAAGAAGAAAAGGAAGAATAAATGGTGGCAACCCTACCCGCCTTACCTCGGCGCACGCATCAGAAGGTACCGTTGCTTCCTTCCGGACCTGGCGGAGTTCCCAACTTAGCGTCGCGAGGGGACGAACAGAGTCACCATAATTTAGAGCACAAATAGGAATTGGCGGAGAGCGGGGGATTCGAACCCCCGATAGGTATTAGCCTATACCCGCTTTCCAGGCGAGCTCCTTCAGCCACTCAGACAGCTCTCCGTCCTAAATGAGGGGCGAATTATACTTGCTAAACAAAGGCTTGTCTATAAACATACCGCCCTAAATAACAGAAAAACCGCTTAAAAGCGGTTTAACCATTGTGCATTTAACAAAAAAACATGAAATCCTACTTACGCTTACGATGGCGCAACACCATAAAGCCAACCAGTCCCAACCCTCCAAGCAGTAACGCAATGGTTTTCGGTTCGGGAATAGGAGACACCGCACTCAAATGGATGGTCATTCCATATTCTGCATAATTTGAATAAGGCATCGAGGCCATTCCCGAAACAGACACCGAATAAACACCTGGCCCAATAATAACTTTAGAATCTGACAATAAAGGAGGTGGTAAATACCATAGACTAGGAGGCAAACCTATCTCTGCATACATGTCGCCCACTTCTCCTGTCGAACCCTGAAATAAAATTTCTGTAAATCCATCAATCATCCCATCCCAGTTTTCTGCATAAGCATAAAAGCTCCACATCTCTCCTTCAGGAGCCGTAAAAATAAAGGTATCGTTAAAAAAACCAGCAGACTCTAATACACCAGATGAATAATAAGAATAGGTCAAATCAGAAAAATCCTGATACCCCCCAGTACCACTTAAATCATAAGTTGCCGCAACCGCATGGTTTATCATCACAAGCAACCCCAGAGTTAAACCCAGCTTTTGAATTAAATTAACCATTTTCATCGCTCTAAACTCCATTTAATATGTGTAAATGTCAGTCAATCACGTTAAACAGTCTAACACAAATCAGTAAAATTACCCACTCTTTCTGTAGAAATACAGAGCTTGATTCAAAAAAACTTACTCTTTCAATAAACGCGCTTCTTCCTGCTGCTTTACCCCACCATGCCAGCGCCAAATATAATACAGCGCAGGAATCACAAACAGCGTCAGCACGGTAGACGACAGTGTTCCAAAAATCATGGAGACCGCAAGCCCGCCAAATACGGGATCCGTTATCATAATTAAAGAGGCGGACATAATCGCCAAAGCCGTTAGTAAAATGGGGCGAAAACGTACTTTTCCTGCTTCAATCACCGACGCTTTTAATGACTTGCCTTTGGCCTCAAACGCCAAGATAAAATCAATCAGCAACAGGGAGTTTCGTACCACAATACCGGCCAATGCGATCACCCCAATCATTGAGGTGGCAGTAAAGGCCTGATCAGTAATCCAGTGCCCTGGAAAGACCCCTATCATGGTTAAGGGAATCGCCCCCATCACAATCGCGGGAATCATAAAGGAGCGGTAATAGCCGACCAAAACAAAGTAGATAAGAATAATCGCAACAATAAAGGCACTGCCCATGTCCCTAAATACATCTAGGGTTAAGCGCATTTCGCCTCCCCATAAAAGGTTGTAATCCATCACATCGTCAGGATGCGCTTCTACAAAGCCCAAATTAGCGGTTTTAAAGGTCACGCCCGATTTGGGAAGTGTCACTTCATCTAACATTTTATCCAGTGTGAGTACCGCATACACAGGACTGGAAGCCAATAATTCGCCCCCCACCATCACCATTTGATGCTGATCCCGATACAATATGGGTTTTTGCTGCTGCACTTTTTCAATGGTTGCGATTACCGATAAGGGCACCGATTCTCCGGTACGAGACTGCACTCTTAACGAGAGCAGTTGCTCTGCAACGGCACGCTCTGTACGTGGTAAACGCACCAGAATTCCAACCGGTTCTCGTACCTTATTTAGGTGCATATAACCCAGTTCATAACCACTGATATAATCGCGCAACATGTTAGATACTTCCGCAGGTGCCACACCAAGCAAATTAGCTTGCACGCGGTCGATGTTAATTTCATAGGTTTCCGCATCATCGGTCACCGAGTTATCCACATTAATCAAACCATAAATTTGATTAAATGCATCTGTCACTTCTTTTGCCGCAAGACGCAAGGTATCGTAATCAGGGCCATACAGTTCCGCCATAATTTGAGTTGTCACCGGCGGGCCTGGTGGGGTTTCATACAATTTGATATTGGCTTCTGGAAAGACCTTACGTAACGAACCAAGCGACTCATGTATACCTTGAACAATCTCATGAGAGGAAACATCTCGCTGATGCTTATTAACCAGGTTCACTCTTATTTGCGCAAAGTTATCCCCTTGTTTCATCAAATCGCCCCGAACCAGTGCCGCAAAATCAATTGGCGCATGAATGCCTAAAAAGACGCTGTAATCCGTAACGTATTCGGTTTGTGATAAAAGGTCTCCAATATAACGCACCACACGATCCGTCGCCTCCAGTGCGGTTCCCTCTGGCATATCCACTTGAACCAAAAAAGTACTGGTATTGTCATAGGGCAACATTTTGACCTCTACCCCGGCAGGGTGCAAAGGGTTGCTCATGCCATCATCCCTCAAAAACTGTAATGCCGGTTGCAACATAGAAGCCATTAAGGCCAGCAAGACCACCAATAAAAAGCCATTTCGTTTGGTACGGCTTTCGACAATGGGCACCATAAACCGCTGATAAGTACGCTGCATCCAGTCCTCTTTTTCAATGTGATCCGTTTCCAGACTTTCATGCTCTTGCATCTCTTTAATGGCTTTTTTGCCTAAAAAACGATAGGCAATGTACGGCACTAAAATATAGGCGACCAATAACGAAGCCAGCATGGCAACGGGCACATTAAATGGAATGGGCGCCATAAAAGGCCCCATCATACCGGTCACAAACAACAGCGGTAAAAACGCCAATACCACCGCAATCGTCGCCACATTGGTTGGGTTACCAATTTCATTGGTGGCTCGAACGATCACCTCATCAAACCGTTCAGGATTAAAGCCAAGATGGATGTGCCGATGAATATTTTCTATCACCACAATGGAGTCATCCACCAACAATCCCAGCGCTAAAATAAGCGCAAACAGGGTGATTCGATTAATGGTCTGATCGGCCATAAAACCAATAAACAAGACAATAAACAGAATTAACGGAATGGTAATGACCACAATCCCCGCTTCTCGCCAGCCTAAAAACAGAATCAAAATCAGAACCACAGAACCAATGGCAATCGCCAGATGCTCCATTAACAGGTTCACAGCACTGTTGGCTTTTTCGCCATCATTACGGGTAACCACCACATCAATATTACTGGGCAACCCCCCCGCTTTCAGTACCTTCAACTTCTCTAATACCCGATTAGCAACATCCACCGCATTGGTACCTGGTTTTTTAGCCAAACTAATGGTCACGGCTGACTGGTCTGCGGCACTGGAAAGTACGGAATCAGGGCCAAAGCCTATACGGGTATAACGGCTTGCTTCTTTAGGCCCGTCCTCAATTTTAGCGATGTCTTTTAAATAAATAATGCGTCCATTTTCAGTGCTAATAATAATATTGCCTACCTCATTGGCATCGCCTAAATAGCCATTCACACGAATGGGCTGGCTGCGATTATTATTGACCACCTCACCCACGGGCAAGGCCACATTACTGCCTAACAACCGTTGACTGATTTCATCCAGAGACAAACCTGATAACGTAATTTTTTGGGCATCCAGCCACACATTAACCGCGCGTTGTTGCCCACCAATCACATCCGTAAATGACACCCCTTCAATATTACGTAAATGCTCAACCAACTTGAGTGAAATATCCCGTAAATCATACCCTGACAACTCTTTAGAAGTAATGGCCAGCGTCATCATTGGCACATCATCCACATTAATCGGTTTAATTAATGGCTCCTGTGTTGCAGGCGGCATTTTATCCATATTCTGCATCACCTGATTGTAGATTTTGACCAAGCTGTCCACTTGATTTTCACCCACTTCAAACTGCACCGTTACCACACCAAAATCATTAGTGGCATACCCAAACGTATGCTTTACACCTGGCAGTGCCGCTAAAATGGTCTCCAACGGTTTCACCACCATATTGCTTACTTCGGCAGGGCTCGCGCCAGGTTTGGGCACAATAATATTGGCGGCTGGAACCACAATTTGAGGGTTGTATTCACGCGGGGTCATTAAAAAAGACAACAACCCGGCTAACAGCACAAACATCACCATCAACAAGGTCACTTTAGAGTGGATAAAAGCCTGTGCCAGTTTGCCTGCAATATTTAAAGGCTCCGGTTCAACCGATGAACATGATGTTGATAAAGGCTTGTTAGACTCTGACATTACTGGCCTCCCTGAATATCAGACTGAACGCCAGAGGGCTGAACACGAGTCATTTTTTTATTTTGAATCTTTAATACACTCCCATTCAAAAGCGGTTGCGTACTGGATACCACAATGGTTTCACCTAATGCCAAACCCGATTGAATTTCAATCAAGCCATTTTGCTTTAACCCGGTACGCACCATGTGAAAGAAAGCCTTGCCCTCTTTTACCACAAACACACCGTCAATACCGGCTCGGTTAACCACCGCACTTTCAGGCACCATCATGGTTTGACGAACCCCACGTTTAAAACTAACACGAGCAAACGTACCACTGTTAATAATTAAATTTTTAGGCAAGCTTAGCTTCACGGTATGCGTTCGTGTTTTAGGGTTGGCCGCCCCCACTAAAGTGTAAACCGTGCCACGAAAAGGCTCACTTTGACCCTCCAACTCAATGCGCACTTCATCCCCTAAACGCAATACGGCAAACAGATCGCCCGCCACTTCCGTTTGCACACTCAATGAGGCCGAATTTTCAATAACCAATACCGGTTTACCTGGTGCCGCCAAATCGCCTGCAACCGCCAATTTTTCAACCACCACGCCATCAAACGGCGCTTTGACGTTAGCATAATGCAACTGCTCTTTTGCTTGATTTAAGCTGGACTTTGCCGCCGCAACACTTTGCTGTGCCACGCTATACTGCAAACGCATTTTGTCATACTGCTGCTTCGAAACCGACTCCTCTTTAAACAGTTTACTAAAACGCTCAAAATCCAGTTTGGCATCCCTTAATCCAGCCAACGCTTGTTGATAAGCGGCATTCGCTTGGGTAATTTGGCTCTTAATATCCGCCGAATCAATGCTAAACAACAAATCGCCCTGTTTAACTTTTTGACCCACCTGTACATCCAACGCTTTAATGTAGCCAATCAAACGTGAAGCAATACTCGCTTTTTGCTCAGGCACCACCGAACCAGGCACCACCGCCATTAAGGGAATGTCCCCCAACTGCACCGTTTCAACCTGAACATCCACTGCTTTATTCTGGTTTAAGGTCTGATTTAGGGTCTGGTTTAAAACCTTGCTCTCTTCTTGCGGTTGCTCACAACCCGATAGAGCCAACATCGCAACCAAAAAAGAGAGCCCTGCATATCTTGAAAATTGTTTCATCATCCTATCCTTATGGTTCTGTCCGTGCGCCTTTTCAGGCACCCTTTTTATACAAAGGTCTCTGTGTATCACAACTTGCATCACAACTGTGCCAATGACATGGTGCCCGTCGCCAATCGCAGCTTCGCTTTATAAATATTGACCTCAAACTCCGCTGAAACCAAATTTGCTTTTGCCTTATCCAGTTGCGTTTGACTGGACAACACCTCCGTCATCGTCGCCACTCCGCCTTCGTAGCGTTTTACAATCAAATCTTGTGCTTCTGTGGCATGAGCAACCGATAACTTGTCTGCCTGAACCTGTTTTAAAGCAACCTGCATCTTTTGCCAATTCGATAACACATCCAAGCGCACCTGATTTTCTTGTGCGCTCACGGCGGCGCGTTTTTGATTAGCACCTGAATTCGCCATATCCACCGCACTCTGTGTTACCCCAAAATCCATGACATTCCAAGACATCACACCCGCTACCGTATAAGAACCATTTTGCACATTCAGTGAATCACTGTTCCACTCCTGTCGCATCATCACATTAAAACTTGGGTAATGATCGGCCTTGGCAATACGAACATCATACAAAGAAGACGCTACCTCTTTACGCTTGGCACGTAACTGAGGGTTGGCTTCAAGCGCCAATGCCAACAAATCATCAACCGAATCGGCAGGCAACGTTAAATCCACTCGCTCTGCCACATCAACCGGCTCACCAACCTCTTTATTCATCAAAATTTTTAAACGATCCAGTGCAATAATCTCTTGGCCTTGCGCCTTTAATAACGCCGCCTCAGCCATCGACAGATGCGCTTTCGCACTCAACAGCTCCGAACGAACCACCACGCCTTGCTCAACCAGATTACGCGTGGTTTTAACAAACGCCTCCGCTGTACGCTTCGCTTGCTCAGTTACAGCAATATGGGCGCGAGCAGCATGTACCGACTCATACGCTTGATACACACGAAATATCAAATACTGCTGCATCGCCAAATCACCCTGTTTGGCGGCTAAAATCCTCTCTTCCGCTTGTGCTTCATAATGCCCCGTTTTTCCACCATTCCAAACAGGAAGGTTCACCTCGATACGCGTATTAAAATCACTATAAGCATTCGGATTATTTAACGAATCAAGCGAAAAGTCACTCGCCACCAGCCCTTGTTGCTGTAGCTTCATTCCAAACGCACTTAATGCATTGGTGGTATTGACCGCGGTTAACGAAAGGTTAATTTGAGGCAAACGGCCAGACTCCGCCTTATTTAAAGCCGACTGAGCCTGCTGAATACGCGCCTGACTCAAGGCCATTTCCGGATTTTGAGTTAACGCGTAATGAACACACTCATTAAAACTCAAAGGCTCAACCACCACACTACTCGATGCCGCAACCGGTTGCACCGCCAACACCGCCAAAGATCCAATCGCCCACAACTGGGTTGAACCATTTAAATAAGAAAATCGTGACACTCTCATACGTTTTTTATCCCCTGAATGAACCATTCATTCTTACACCTAGGAGCCAAAATACCCCATCAATCTTTTATATAAGGGTATTATAGCCAATTAATCACATTAGTAAACCCTAATATTTGGAAGTATAAAAACACACTCAACACCAATTTACAGGGTAATTTATTTGTAAAAGTTACGACTTAATCTGACACTGCTCTTGAAAAAGAGCGAGCTTCTCGTTTTGATATGTTAGGTGTTCAATCATCAATCAAAACGAAGGAAACTCACAATGATTAATAGTAATCAAAAAATCATT
>WFPP01000072.1 GCA_015487495.1 Thiomicrorhabdus sp. | reverse complement strand
ATGCATACAGCTCATTTGTTTTGGGGGGGCTGTTACTGCTTGCTTTGGCTTTTGTGAATCAGTTGATTCCAGACAGCCAAAAACATCACGTAGCGGTGTATACCCAGCCAGAAAAAATATGCGCCCAACTGCCTGAATCGACCTTCTTTACTTTGGGTTACAGCAGTCAATCTGTTTTGTCGTATCACTGTCAAAATGAGGATGTTCATGTATTCATGAGTACCTCAAAGTACGGTCGAGAAGACGATAAAAAAACCAATTTTAAGGCACTGGATGGTCAAGACTTAACTCTTTTTGTCCCCCATAAAAAAGAGCTTAAAAAATTAGAACCGTTTTTTAAGCACTTAATTGTAGAGCCATTTGAGATAGAGGAGGGGGTGACCTATTATTTGGTGCAGGGAGTTGGATTTGATTATCAAACGTATCGCCAAAAAATCTTAACGGTGGTTAACGAGCAGTTTTATACCCCCCCCGACTGGTTTCCTAACGTTGCTGATATGTTTGGCGTGGAAGGTTGCGGTTTTAAAACGCGGTATGATTTTTAAAACGGTGGTAGCGATTTAGCGGGCTTAATATTTAAGCCTTTAAGCTCAGTGCTCAGGTTTGTTCTTCTTCACATTTTATAATGTTAGGGGGAGTCATAAATGATTGAATGGGTTTGGGGGCGCTGTAATGGTAGCCTTGATGGTGTTGAACCCCTATTTCATTGAGTTTGTCAATAATCTCTTGTGTTTCCACAAACTCGGCAACGGTTTCCAGATTCATTAAGTTAGCAATGTTTTGCATGGCTTTGACCATTTCATATTTAATGGGATCGGTGACGATGTCTTTAATAAAACTGCCATCAATTTTAAGCGTATTTAAGGGTAGGGCATAAAGGTACTCAAATGAAGCCATGCCGGTTCCAAAGTCGTCCAGTGAAAATAGACACCCTTTTTTTGATAATTGTTTAATAAAAATTTGTGCTTCGGTTAAATTTGATACGGCACTGGTTTCGGTAATTTCAAAACAAAACTTGTGAAAGGGGAGGTGAGACTGTTCAATGATTTGTATCACCTTTTCTGCGGCATTGGCAACGGTTAAGGTGCTACCAGACAGGTTAATGGAAATATGATCCACACTGTCTAAAAATTCAGGTTTGGATTTTAAGTGATTGGTGACTTCATGAATCATGTAAAAGTCAATTTCTGGCATCATCTGAAAGCGTTCTAAAGTAGGAATAAATGCAAAAGGAGGGATGATTTCGTCTCCTTCTTGCAAGCGAACAAGCGACTCATATGCGTGTTTGGTTCCTTCGGTTACCTGACTTTTCATAATGGGTTGCAGGTAAACCAACAGTTGATGATGGGTCATGGCATGTCGAATTCGGTGTACCCAATTAATGAGTTCTTTTTCAAGTTTAAGTTCTGGGCTATCGAGCCAGAAAATAGAAATGGTGTTGCCTCCTTTGTGTTTGGCATGATAGCAAGCGGTATCGGCGGCGACAAACAAGGTATGGATATTACTTTGAGGGGTGTGAAAAAGAATGGCGCCCATGCTCACACCAATGGACAGTTGTTGGGACTGGTATTCAAGGCGAAATTCTTGAATAAGCGTTTGTAAGGTTTGTAAGATTTTGGAAAGGGCTTTTTTATTGGTGTTACGAACAATTAAGATAAACTCATCTCCTCCAATACGGGCAATACTGGCATGAGGTAAGGTGTTTACAAAGCGTTCAATTTGTTCAGAAAGCTTGATGAGCAATTGATCCCCAACGGGGTGGCCGAACGTATCGTTAATGATTTTAAATTTGTCCAAGTCAAAATAACATAACGCGTGTATGGTTTGTGAGTTATTGGTGCGAATTAACTTTTTGAGGCGTTCGGTAATGTACAGACGGTTGTGTAAGCCAGTCAGATTATCGTGGTTGGCCTGAAAGTGAAGCAACTGCTCTTGTCTGGCCTGTTTTTTGAGCAGTTGTTCGGTGTTTTTTACCAGTTGATTAAAGTTTTGATAGGCTTTGCCAATTTCATCCTTACGGTTTTCAAGTAAGCGAATGCTGTAATCCTGTTGATGTGCAGTGGTTTGTAATGCTTTATTCAAGACAGAAACTCGTCGGCTAAAAAAACGATCTAAATAGAGAGCAAAAAGAAGTGTTAAAGCGAGTCCTGCTGCGAACACTTGCATTAAGAAAATGCTTAAACTTTGAGCCGCCTCTTTATAGGTGTCTTTGGTAAAAAAGAGTTCGATTTTTCCCAGTTTCTGGCCTAAGTTCATCAATGGAATGTTTTTGGAAATCAAATTGTGTTCATTTAAATTTTTATGGTTTTGTACCGACAGTATATTTTCATTGTCAATATTGTAAAAATCCACTTTGCCGAGGGTTTTAAGACTTTTTAATTTATTGGAAATATCCGAGGCTAAATCGGGGGTGTTAAGCAACATTAATTGAATGGCATCTTGGGCAATGAGCGTGCCAATGGATTCGGCTTGAGTATTGATATTTTCGGAAATAATTTCTTTCTGTTTTTCGCTAAGCAGATACGCGAGTCCACCATTAGTAAAGATTAACAAAGCAATTAATAATAAATTAAGTTTAACTCTAAGAATCATTTAAGGCCTCTCAAGCGTAGGACAAGCGAAAGATAGAGGTCATGAAAGGTTTGTTGCCTGAATAAAGAATCAGGTGAATGATTAAGGCAGGAGAAGAACACTGGGTAAGGGAAGTAAAATCGGTAAAAAAATGAATTTATTTGCCAGTGGATTTGCGTTATATAATGATGCATAGTTAGAACACCCATTTTTCTATAACCTGAAATATAGCATAAACTGCCTTGAATTCGCACTAATTAAACTGAATTAAATTTGAACGAATGGCGTTAGCTCTTTTATTGGTTTTTATTGAGTTCTGTTTTGTAAGGCATTCCTGAAATATCGGTAACAAGTTTGGGCAGCAAGTAACCAGGCAGTTTTTTACGTAGGGCCTGGTGTAATGACAGGGCCGTTTTGTCGTCCACTTCAAAATGCGCTGAACCTTGTACACGATCAAGTTGGTTGAGGTAATAAGGCAATACGCCTTGTGCAAACAGGGTATGACTTAATTTTTCTAAAATAGTTACCTGATCGTTAATTTCTTTGAGCAATACGCTTTGGTTAAGAAGGTAAATGCCTGCCAATTTGTATTGTTGAAACAGTTTGGCGGTTTTATCGCTAAGTTCATTGGCGTGATTGCAGTGAATGACTAATACAATATTGAGCCGGCTATGATGTGCCCAGTTTATAAACGAATTAACGGGCGCTTTGCTGGGTGCGACCACAGGAGTGCGAGAGTGAATTCTCAGTGTTTGAATGTGTGGAATGGCTTCAATTTTATGAATCAAGTGCATTAAGGTTTTTTCAGACAGACTCATTGGATCGCCACCGCTTAAAATCACTTCATGAATATGATTGTTTTGAGCGATGTATTGTAATGCACGTTCCCAGTGCCGAGTATTCACTTGTTCATTGTATGGGAAATGGCGGCGAAAGCAGTAACGACAATGAATATCACATTTCGGACTGGCGATGAGCAGAACCCGGCCATAATATTTATGAATCAAACCAGGGGTTGGGTTAAATTGTAAGTCAAGAACTGGGTCGTTGCTAAACCCCGTGGCAGGTTGATTTTCTATTTTAAGGGGCAAAACTTGTTTTAATAGAGGGTCTTTGGGATTGGAAAGGTCTGCTTGTTGCATAAAGTCATCGGGTGCTTTAAATAAAAAAGTACTGCAATGGTCAATATCAAGCGGTATTAAGTGAGGGGTTTTAAACAGTGTTTTGGCATTAAATGATGAGGCGTTTTGAGTCATAAGGGTATGTTTAGGTTCAGAGTTAGAATAAGGATCAAAAGTCTGTCTGAGAATGAGAACGGTCATGGAAGAACGTCATTTTGAGTCAGGTTTTTTTGTGTATTTTCGTTTCATAGCCGTGCTATTCAGCGTAAAGGCACGAAAAAGGCAGACAAAATGAATGTTTTGTAATCGATTTTTCACTCTCGGTCAGACTCCTGAGTTAGAATACACGGATTAATATTTTCTATTTTATGATGAGACCTTTGCACGAAAGGATGCTTGGATAAAAAAGGTTAAACCAGACCTGATTTTTGTTAAAAATTTTGGGAATAGCACGCGATGCGCTTTTCCCTGCAATTTCTGCCTCAATCAGTTACATTTTATACCCTCAAGGGGGATTTGCGCCTGTTTTTCTCTTGCCCCTTTTTATGCAAAGGTCTTATGATCATTATCACATCAGTATTTAGGTAAAAGATATGGCAACGTATAGTACAACAGAGTTTAAAGCGGGTTTAAAATTTTTAATGGATGGTCAGCCTTGTACGATTATTGAAAATACCCAAGTATCTCCAGGCAAAGGTCAGGCCTTTAACCGTGTTCGTTATCGTAATTTGATTACGGGTCGAGTATTGGAAAAAACCTTTAAATCGGGTGAAAAGGTTGAAGCAGCGGATGTAGTGGACACCGATTTACAATATTTGTATACCGACGGGGATTTTTGGCATTTTATGGATCCCGCCTCTTTTGATCAGTTTCAGGCAACGGAATCGGCGGTTGCAGATATTCAAAAATGGTTAATTGAGCAGGATATGTGTACAGTTACTTTATTTAATGGTCAGCCGATTTCAGTTACACCACCGAAACAAATCACATTGGAAATCATCGACACGGATCCAGGTTTAAAAGGGGATACGGCTGGAACAGGGGGGAAACCTGCAACCCTTTCAACCGGAGCAGTGGTGCAAGTGCCCTTGTTTGTGCAAATTGGTGAAAAAGTGATTGTAAACACCGAAAAAGGTGAATACATCTCCCGAGCTAAATAATTTCTCATTCGAATTAAGTTTTAATGAAACGTTCGCTCCTCTTAAAACGTTCGCAGTTGTTTCAGCAGTTGCGAACGTTTTTTTATGCCCGCTCTGTTATTGAGGTTGATACGCCTATGCTGTCAGTGGCTGGTGCACCGGATTGTCATTTATCATCGCTCACCACTCAAGTACAGGTGCCAGGAGAACGTGAACCACAGCCCTATTATTTGCACACCTCACCAGAATACCCTATGAAACGCTTGTTATGTGAAGGAAGTGGGGATATTTTTTATTTAGGTAAAGTCTTTCGAGACGGTGATTTGAGTCCACGCCATCAAGTTGAGTTTATGATGTTAGAATGGTATCGCATAGGCTTTTCAATGCAGGATTTAATTGAAGAAGTTGTGGTGTTGCTTCATCACGTTTTAAATGTTCCTCCAAATCTTTCCCCCCCTGAAATAAATGCAAAGAGAACGAGTACAACGGTAGACCATACCTTAAGGGTTGAGCAATTAACTTATCAACAAGCATTTGCAAAGTACGCCAATATTTCCAATATTTTTGAGGCATCGGCTTCACAATGTCAAGCGTGTTTAAGTGCGTATGGTGTCCCTGAGATTGTAGGGGTAGCCATGGAGGATAAGGGGTTGTGGGAACAGTTGGTTTTGACGGAGGTGGTTGAGCCCCAGCTAGGCCGAGAGGGTGAAAATCTTGCCATTACGGTGTTGTCTCACTATCCCGCTTCTCAGGCTGCTTTGGCTCAAATTTCTTCTGATAACCCCCTGACTTCTGAGCGTTTTGAGGTATTTGTAAAGGGAATGGAATTAGCCAATGGTTATCATGAATTAAGAGAGGCTTCATTTTATCAAAGGCGTTTTGAGGCCTCTTTAAATGAGCGTGTACAACAAGGGTTTTCTCCTGTTGCTCTGGATGAACGTTTGTTAACAACCTTGACGCAAACCCCACTGCCAGATTGCAGTGGGGTCGCATTGGGTGTTGATCGCCTGTTTGCTTTGCAACAGGGGTTTGACGATATTCAACAAGGAATTGCGTTTGGTTTGCTGGAGTCGTAGCTCCCCCTTATCGCATCGTCTTTTGGGCAATGGATGTTAGGGGTTGACAAGGGGTGTATACTAAATGACCACCGTTTATGGTTTTTAATATTTAAGGAGTTTATTCATGTCAGATATGTCAGCGACCAAGCGTTCGGTTATTGTCTTGTTTTCAGATTCAAAGTGCCCGAGCTCTCATCGTGTACGTTTAGTGGCAAAAGAAAAAGACATTCCGCTTGAGGTTATTGAGGTGGACAAAGATCACTTGCCTGAAGATTTGCTTGAATTAAACCCTTATGCCACTCTGCCAACCCTGGTGGATAGAGAGCTGGTATTGTATGACCCTCAAGTGATGATAGAGTATCTTGATGAGCGTTTTCCACACCCACCATTAATGTCGGTTGACCCCATTTCGAAAGCGCGTTCCCGCCAAATGTTGCGGCAAATTGAAACCGAGTGGTATCCATTGATCAATACCATTTCAAATTGTGATGATGAAGAGGCGGTTAAGTTGGCGCGTCGTGATTTACTTGAGCGCTTAATTCAATTAATTCCTGCATTTGGTCATAAATCGTATTTTATGAACGATGATTATTCACTGGTGGATGTCAGCATGTCCGTTTTATTATGGCGTCTGCCTTCATTAGGCATTGAATTACCTAAATCAGCCAAGCCTATTAAAGATTACGAAGAGAAAGTCTTGAATCGTGACATGTTTATGGAAAGTTTGTCTGACGATGAAATTGATATGAGAGATCTTGTGTAGAGGAGACATGATGATTTCAAATAAACCTTATATTATTCGTGCGATGTACGATTGGATTGTGGACAACGGTTGGACTCCACACTTTCAGGTGGATGCCAATTATCCCGGGGTAAATGTGCCTCAAGAGTATGCACAAGAAGGGGTGATTGTTTTAAATACGGCGCCTTCTGCTGTTATAGGGTTGTCAATGGACAATCAGTGGTTTACATTTAATGCACGTTTTAAGGGGGTTGAAACCACCATTGGGTTTCCACCAGAAGCGGTATTGGCTATTTTTGCGCGTGAAAATGGTCAGGGCATGCCATTTCCACCAGAACCCTATCCTGAAGCGTTATTGAAAGGAAAAGAAGAGGCATTCGATAACGAACCAACTCTGTCAGCTGTTGCAAGTAAAAAACCAAAAGAGGCAGAAAAAAGTGCTTCAACGACAGAAAAAACGCCTAAAAAAGATAAGAAAAAAGACAAAAAAAACAAGAAAAAACCTACCTTAACCGTTGTTAAATTGTAGAAGTTCAGACTTAATCTGACAGTTCCTCATTTTGATTTGGTGTCCTGTCAGGTTAAGTTTAAGCTATGAGCTTTTTTAAGCTATGAGCTTTGCAGCCCATACTTTTTTGCCATCTTCCAATGTTTCCATTGGTGTTCGGCCACAACACATTTTACCTTGATGTGTGCGTTCATTGTTGTAAAAATCGATCCATTCATCTAAATCAGCT
>WFPP01000071.1 GCA_015487495.1 Thiomicrorhabdus sp. | reverse complement strand
GAGACGGATAATGCCACGGTTATTGCAATATGAGCCAGCCCATTTACCCACCAAATTAAAGCTGTTGTGACTTTATTTATCTTTTTCAACTTATCTGGATAAAGGGGTTTTAGTCTTTTGGGCATGCTTTAAAAGTCCTGTAAGGAAGGAACGCTTCCTAAAAAAGCAGGCATTCCGTGTTAATCATGGTTTACTTGTTGATTATAGCGCGAACCGCTTCAATAACGGGTTTGGTTTTGGGACGAACTCCGCGCCAAAGGTAGAACGCTTCGGCGGCTTGCCCAACCAGCATACCCAAGCCATCCATCACCTGAGCATTGGGGTGGCATTGTTTTGCCCAGTCCATAAAAATGGTGGGTTTATCGCCGTACATCATGTCGTACACAAGGGTGTTTTTTCCGACCAGTTTGCTTGATATGGGTGGGAGCTTGTCCTCTAAACTGGCCGAAGTGCCATTGATGATAATATCGAAAGGGGTTTCAGGAATCTCATCCCAACCACTGCCAGAAATGGGAATGTCGCTGTTAAACCGCTTGCCTAATACCGTTGCACGTTGTGCAGTGCGGTTGGCAATATGGACTTGTGAAGGGCGTTTTTCGAGCAGAGGTTCTAAAATACCTTGAACCGCACCGCCAGCCCCTAAAATTAATACCGATTGATTTAGAAAAGGGCGAAGCCCGTTTTGTTCAATATCGTTTACCAATCCAATGCCATCGGTGTTATCGGCCAGAGTGGTGCCATCCTCTTGAAAACAAAAGGTGTTAACGGCATGAGCACTTTGAGCGCGTGCGGTGCATTGATCGGCGTACTCAAAGGCATCAAGCTTAAAAGGCACGGTGATATTAATGCCCTTATAGCCTCGGTTTTTTAAATCGGACATAGCCCAGTTAAATGTGGTGCCATCGGTGTCGATGCGAATGGCTTCGTATAGCAAATCTTGCTGAGTTTGTTCCGCAAATAAGCGGTGAATTAATGGGGATTTAGAGTGGGCGATGGGGTCGCCTACAACCGCGTATTGATCCGTCATATTATTGCTCTTTTAACCAAATCGCAGCGAGTTTGGCGTAGTAGGTCAAAATGCCATCTGCGCCCGCACGTTTACAGCTTAACAGGGTTTCGAGCACCACCGCTTTTTCATCAATCCAGCCATTTAAGGCGGCCGCTTTGAGCATGGCGTATTCACCACTTACATGGTAAACATAGGTGGGGGCTTTATATTTGTTTTTAATGTCTCGCACAATATCTAAATAGGGAATACCAGGCTTGACCATCACCATGTCGGCGCCTTCGTTTAAGTCTAATCGAACTTCGTGCAGGGCTTCGTTACGATTGGCGGGATCCATTTGGTAGGTCTCCTTTCCGCCCTTACCCAAGTTGCTGGCAGAGCCGACGGCATCACGGAAGGGGCCATAATAGGCCGAAGCATATTTGGCGGAGTAGGCGATGATACGGGTATTGACAAAGCCGTGGTCTTCCAGCATTTCTCTGATTTCAATAATACGTCCGTCCATCATGTCTGAAGGGCCCACCACGTCGGCTCCCGCTTTGGCATGAGACAGGGCTTGTTTCATGAGGGCATCAATGGTGTCATCGTTTAATACGTAGCCGTTTTCATCAATAATGCCATCTTGTCCGTGAGTGGTAAATGGGTCTAATGCCACATCGGTCATGACACCTAATTCTGGGCAAGCTTCTTTAATGGCTCGAACGGCACGTTGCGCCAATCCTTCTGGGTTATAGGCTTCACAGGCATCCAGTGTTTTAATCTCATCGGGTGTTACGGGAAACAGGGCTATCATGGGAATGCCCAAGGCGTAAATTTCTTGTGCCTCGGCCACCAATAAATCAATGCTTAAGCGCTCTACTTCAGGCATGGAGTGAACTAACTCACGCTTGTTATGTCCCTCAATGACAAATAGGGGAAGGATGAGGTCATCGGTGGTGAGGGTGTTTTCGCGCATAAGACGACGAGAAAATGCGTCTTTACGCATACGGCGCATGCGGGTGATTGGGTATTGGCGATCAAGCATTGGAGTTCCCTTTTTTAGTTCGGAAGGCATATCAATTTTAAAGATTTTTAAATGATAACGCCCTTTATTTTTTAAATAAAGGGTTTGTTGTACCAAATCTTTGCATAGAAGCGTGAAAAATATCGTAAGTATTTGGGTTATACCTTAAATGAGAACTGATTCGGGATGAAGACGGTATTTCGCTGACATTTGGCTTCGTAGAGTGCTTCATCGGCCTTGATGTAAAGTTGTTTTCCATCAAGACGGTTTTCGTTACAGCTGAGATATGCACCGATGGAGATGGTAACGTAGGGGCTGACATCGCTTTTAATGTGTTCTATTTTGAGTTGCTCTATTTTCGTTTTGATGGTTTCCAAAAACGGTAAGGACTGTTCAGCACAAAAGCCTGAGAAAATGAATCCAAATTCTTCTCCCCCCAGACGAAATACATAGTCATTTGGGCGCTGTAGGGATTGTGAAAATAGTTGAGCAATTCTAACGAGTACTTGATCACCCGCAGGATGGCCGTAATGATCGTTGTATTTTTTAAAGTAATCGACATCAATAATGGCCAGTGTAAGGGGAGTTTTATTTCGGGTGGCCAAACGCAATTCCTTGTCAATCGTTTGATCAAAGTAGCGACGATTATGCAGCTTGGTTAATGGATCGGTAATGGAGAGTTCTTCGATGGCTTTACGATCCGAGATATCTTGAATAATATTGGAGTAACCACTGACTTCATATTCTTCATTTAATTCGGGGTGAACGGCAGAATGAATCCACTTTGACAGACCGTGACTGTCTTCAATATAAAGCTCTCCTTCCCAGCTTGTGCCAGTAGAAGCGGTAGCCAAAATCTCTTCGGGTTGAACCTCCCCTTTTTTATCGGTAATAAAAAAATGGGCTTTTTTACCAATAATTTCGTGTTTGGTAATGCCTAAAAAACGACAGAGTTTGTTACTGATATCAATTACAACTCCCTTTAAGTCAAACTTTGCCATTAAAATATTTTGATCAATTAAGTGCATTCGGCTTTTTATGTCATGCTGCGCCTTATGTAAGCGACGAAGTGTGTAATAGGTGATGAAAACAGAGGAGAGTACGGTAATGATAAAGAGCGAAACAATGACGGTAATGGCATGATTTTTGGCTTCAACAGCGCGTTCAAAAAAGAGTTTGGCCTGATTGTCGGAAAAATGCACTAATTTTTCAGTTTGTTTGGTTAACATGGCGACATGTTTCGCCTCTTTATTTTTGGATATTTCAAGAGCTTGTTGGTCTTTGCCCTGAGCTTTTAAAAAAACCACTTCGTCTCGAATTTGTTTCCATTCTAAAAATCCATTGTAAACGGTTTGAATATCTTGTTGTTTGCCCAGATAGCGTTCAAAAATAACATCAAAGTTTTTTTGCGCTTGTTGTTCGTATTTATTCACCAAGTCTTTGGCGGCACGCAGTTGGTATCCATTTTCGGCATACACAACGTCTTTCATGTAACGATGCATGGAGATAAGGTTAATATTGATGTTTCGGGAGGCGTTACTTACAGTGTATGGGTGACGGTACAGGTTTTCGGCCTCCTTAGCAATGCTCGTAAGGTAGAACAGAGAAGAAGCGCCGAGTCCAATTAGCAAAAAAATAATAACACTAAAAACAGCACCAATATTTTTTTGATTATTCATTGTCGGCACTCCTTGTAATGTCTTCAAGTAAGCAAGGTAAAAAGACCTCTGTTAAAAGTAAGGGGGCCTGTTGCTGTGTAAAAACTGAACGTCGAGCGTAGCCTTTTTCAGGGTAACGTTCAATTGTTATTTGGCTGGATAAATAAGGCCAAGTGTCCAAAGGGGGGTTGGAAAAGGTGAAAGGCGTTCGCTGAATACTGCTGTCTTGAAATAAGATTTCACCCAGTGGCTGGTTACCTAGGTTCTGTAAATGCACCCAAGGATTGTTTTCTGAAAAATGTGGAATGACCGTTCGGGCGTATACCCAATTTTTTCCCCCCCCTTTTAAAAGTACACACCGAACCCATGTTGGCTCCTGAGGGGGTAATCCCAGTGATTGTGCTTCATTTACCATTGGTTGTTCCAGCTTTTCGGATAAAACAATCACTTCGAGCTTAGGATCTAATTGTCGTAATTTTGCGGTTAAGGAGTCTTTGGTGCTTAACCAGTTTTGAATGAGTTTGATGGGCGTAATGCGTTGGATAAGTCCAGCGGGTTTCCAAAAAACAGGCCGCAGTGCCCGGTGGTTGGGCGCCTTCTTTTTAAGAAGTGCTTTTATTTTGGAGAGCCGGTTGCTTGCTGACATACATTTCACTTTTAGTAAAGACTTTAGGGATGCTTTGACCCCGTTTTCAGGCATGTTGATAGTCTATTTTTTGGCCAATCCAGCGAGCTTGCAAGCCTTTGACAAGATCAGGGTGGTGTGCCACCATCTTGGCTGCCCACTCTTTTGCGACAGGAATCCACTCGGCATCGCGTTTTAAATCGGCGATTCGAAATTGTAGCCCACCTGTTTGTTTGGTGCCAAGAATTTCGCCTGGACCTCGAATTTTTAAATCCTCTTCGGCTATTTTAAACCCATCGGTGGTGTGGCGCATAATGTTTAGGCGGGCTTTGCCTGTTTGAGAAAGAGGAGATTGATAGAGCAGTACGCAGTGGCTTTGCTTGCTGCCTCGTCCTACTCGGCCTCGTAGTTGATGCAGTTGCGCCAGTCCTAGGCGTTCAGCATTTTCAATAATCATAAGGCTGGCATTGGGCACATTGACCCCCACTTCAATGACGGTGGTGGCGACCAGTAAATCCAGTTGATGTGCTTTAAAGGCGTTCATAACAAGGGCTTTTTGGTCGCCTTTTAAGCGACCATGAATGAGCCCGATACGCAAGTCTGGCCAGCGATCACTGAATTGGGTGGCGGTCACTTCTGCGGCTTGAGCGTGCAACAGTTCGGACTCTTCAATAAGCGGGCAAACCCAATAGGCCTGTAGCCCTTGTTTGCACCTTTGGTATAAGTGTTCCATGACTTCAAAGCGTTTCTCATTGCTGAGTACGGCGGTTTCAACAGGCTTGCGACCAGGGGGGAGTTCATCAATGACGGAAAGATCCAAGTCACCGTAAGCGGTCATGGCCAGAGTACGTGGAATGGGGGTGGCGGTCATAATCAGTTGATGGGTGTGAATCTCTTTATTTCGGTTTTTTTCATGCAAGGATAAGCGTTGATGTACACCAAATCGATGTTGCTCATCAATGATGATCAAGCCCAGTTTGTAAAAAGTGACGGCTTCTTGAAAGAGGGCGTGTGTGCCAATAATGACTTTGGCCTCACCGCTTTTAATTTGCGCCAGCATAAACCGTTTTTCGGCCGCTTTCATTCGGCCATTGAGCCAAGCAATGGGAATATTTAACGGTTTCAGCCACTCATTAAAGGCGTGAAGGTGTTGTTCTGCCAGTATTTCGGTGGGCGCCATCACCGCCACTTGATAGCCTGCATCGGCGGCTTGAATTGCAGCCAGCGCGGCAATGACCGTTTTACCCGATCCAACATCCCCTTGTACCAGGCGTTGCATGGGATGGGGGTGTTTTAAATCCTGTTGTATCTCTTGTAATACGCGTTGTTGTGCCTGAGTCAGTGCAAAAGGCAGGCTGGTTAGCAGGGCATTGCACAGTTGGCTGGGAGGAAAGACGGGCGCATGTCGTTGTTGTTCTACGGCACGCATTTGTTGCATGGTGGCTTGTTGGTTAATCAGCTCTTCAATAATTAAACGGTGTTGTGCTGGGTGTTTAAATTGTTTTATTTGCAACAGGTTATCGGTTGCTTGAGGTTGGTGTAACGTCAATAATGCGTTATTTAAGGGGGGTAATTGTAAGGCATCTAATATGGGGGGGGGTAAATATTCGGCAAGCGGGTACTGTTTTAAAAGTGTAATGGCTTGCTGAATCAGTTTGAGCAGAGAGGCTTGTCCCAATCCTTCGGTGGTTGGGTAAATGGGGGTCAGGGTGGTCTCTAGTGGCGCTGGGTTTTGTGTGTTGATAAATTCATAAGAGGGGTGCACCATCTCAAATCCGTTCGGGCCAGAACGCAGTTCACCAAAAACGCGTACTGTACGCCCATGACTAAATTGCTGTGCTTGTCGGGGATAAAAATGAAAGAAGCGCAATGTTAATAATTTTCCTGAAGGTGATTGAATGGTCACAAGTAAACTGCGGCGTTTTCCCTGGCTTAAGCGTTGAGAAAAAATGGTGCCTTCAGTTAAAATTTCCCCCCCTATGATGGCGCTGTTCAAGTCGACAAGTTGAGTTCGGTCTTGATAGCGCAACGGCAAATGAAAGAGCAGATCTTGAACCACAAAAAGCCCCAATTTTTGGAGCTTTTCAAGTTGTTTGGGGCCAACGCCTTTTAAGGCGGTTAAGGGGTGTTGGGCTAACATGATGGGATCTGGTTCAGGTTATAGGAAGGTTGAATTTTATCAAAAGCGTACCTGAAATTGTTTAGAATATAAGCACGTTTAAGTCATTAAAAAAGAATGGTTGGGTATGAAGCATCAATTGGCGATTGCCGCCGCAATTTTAAATAAGGTGAAATTACCTCATATTCCAAATGAGGTGGCTCGATTGCAAGACGAGTCGTTGAAACCTGACCCTGATGTGGTTGTGGTTGCAGAGTGCATTGGACGGAACCCCAAGTTATTGACCAAATTCTTAGCCGTGGCGGCTTTTGTGAGTAAAAAAGAAATTACCACAGCGAGACAAGCCGTTGCGATTTTGGGTACGAAAGGCGTATTTACTCTCTTTTTTTCAAGTGCGATTGAATTTACTTTTCAGAGCAAGGGAGAAGGCGCATTAATTGTGAATCATGCGATTAAAGTGGCAACGGCCATGGCTGCGCTATCCATTCGTTGTAAAAATATTAAAAGCAGTGACGCTTATCTGTTTGGACTGCTTTATAACGTAGGGTACGTGGTATTAAACCGCTATGACCCTAAGTCGTATAAAGAGTGTTATTTAACCAGTTTAATGACGCCATCCAAGGCGCCCGAAAAAGAGCTGGAGCGTTATCATACCACGAGTAGCTTTATTGGCGTGTATGTGGCAAAAAAATGGCGGGTTAAAAATTCCATTTACAGTGGCATTCTTTTTCAACAAGACAACGTTAAAAAGTGCCCTAAAGGTGAAAATTTTGCCTATGAGATGATTAACTTATTGAGCATTGCCCGAGCCATTGTGGCAGAGACTGAAAATACCCGTTATATTACTGAAGAAGTGCGCTCCAGTGCGTCGGAAGCTATGAAACGCTTAAAGATTAACAACCTTGATTACATGAAAGCACAGCGTAGGGTAAAACAGTTCACTAAGGATTTAGAGTCGTTCCCCGAGGATTTTATGGAAGCGCCTGAAGCAAGTTGAAGGCAATAAAACAGGTGAAATAAATCGTTTGGGGTTTTTGCATAAAAGGGTGTGAGAGAAAATCAGGGGTTTATTGAATCCTGACACGAAAGGTTACCGTAAATTCAGGAGGTGGTGTCCCTCCTGTCGCAAAGGTTCCACTGGTTTCAATTTTAAGTTTGGCCACATTCGGATCAAATGTCCCCGTCGGAGTGTAGGTATATTGGTCTGGTGTACTGATGTGTGAATAACGCACCGAGCCTAAGCTCAGTCCCGAAGAGGTGGTTCCATCTAAAAAACTCACCCCCGTTGTCACATCGTATTCGACATTCGCATTCAATATATCGTAGACAATCACCGCATTGGCATCCGGCGAACCCGTTCCTGTATTACGGGCAGTAATACGGTATTCCACAATGGCACCGGGAATATGATTTTTTCCCCCCCCTGTACCATTGATGGGATCTGAAATCAGTATGCTGTTTTTAGTGACACTGATTTCCACATCCGAAAACCAGTCAATATTATCACCACCATCGATTGAGTTGCTTGGTGCAATGGGTTTTTGAGAGCTATCCGAACCAGATGCATCTGACCAAGAGACCGTTACATTCTCAATGGTTTTGGTTGCCCCCGCATTGAGCACAAAATCCCAGGTTGTGCCAGCACTGGACGGTGCGAGGGTAATTGGCTGACCTGTTGCCCCTTGCAAGGTTACGCCATTGTTAACGGTATAGGTTTGACCAGAAGCAAAGGTCATTTTGGCGTTAGGGGTGGTGTTGGTCAGGGTATTGGTGGTCAGGCTGTCATTAAATGTCACCCCTGATGTAGAGGCATTGGTTAGTGTAAGGGCATCAAAGGTTTTGCCATTGGTGGTTACGGTTTGTGCCGCTGTGCCATTTAAGATGAGGTTTGAGTTGGTGGCAATTAAGGCGTTCGTGCCCGTTCGAATGTCAATATCACCTTTTACGGTTACGGTACTGTTGCTGATGTCCAAGGTTTTTAACGCGGTATCCGCCCCTTGGCCCAATTGAAGATCGCCACCAATGTTCAGATCAAAACCATTGGTTTGATAGGTGACGGAACGGTTTGCAAATTTATCGCCATTGAGGCGCAACGATTGACCGTTATTGAGAGTAATAGGCCCCGTTTGGGTTACAATGGTGTTGTTTCTTGAGACCCAAATATGACAGTCATAGCCATTGTTTAATGGTGATATGCTTTGGTTTGAACCAAAAAACCTGATTTCCAAAAGGCTGAGTGTGGCATTGACATCAAATACAAGTGGATTTGCACCGAGCAGGTAAATGTGATTTGTGGGGGAGGTAAACGCCCCTGAACCAACGGTTAACACATTGCGAACTGTCATGCGAGAGTTCTGAGTGGTTGTGTTACCAGATTGCCCTACCGTTAAGTTATTAAATCCATTGTACCAAGGCTGAGCAAGTGAGTTATAGGTTAGGCGACTGGTTCCGGTTAAAACCAGTGATGCATTATTGTATTGGAGGCTGTTAATTGTTCCATCTGCCGTAAAATCACCATGAACGGTGATCACCGACGAATTGACTTGCATTTCACTGGTGGGTGACGATTGATTGAAGTTGCCTGTTACATTGATGCTGTAGTTATTGCTGGTGGTATTGATTTTTCCGTTGTTGATGGTAAGGGTGTTATTCACTGTTAACGCTTCATTTAAAACAACACCGTTATTATTAATCCCACCGGTATTATCAATGGTTAAATCATAAAAAGCATCGCCCGAGGTGGTGAGACTTTGAGGGCTTGTGCCATTAAAAATCACACTGGAGGTGCCGGCAGTAAACTTCCCTTGGTTATTCCAGTTTTGACCCACATAAATGGTGCCATTGTTGGCATCGAGTTCATTGATTCCGACGCTTGCATTATTGATGGTTACCGTTTCATTAACGGTGAGCGTTGAGTTATTTAACAGGAGCTTGCCTTTTTTATCATTTGCAGCACGGCCAATGGATACGTTATTGCAGGTCAGGTTCTGCCCATTTGTATCGAGTGTACTGGTTTCGCCAGAGGAGTTCGCAGAAAGGTAGAGGGTATCGCAAGTGACCTCTCCAAGCAAAGTGTAGCTGGTGTCGATATTGTGTGCGGCCAGCCAAAGATTAGGATAGTTAGCAGCCGTAATATTGACTTGTATATCATTAGGACTGTATTTGAATTGATTATTGGAAAGTGTCGCACCTGCTGTTACAAAGGGCGTTCCAGTTTGAGTGAGGATAACATTGCCTCCTGAAAGTGTGCCAGATCCTAGCGTAAATAGAGCTCGAACCACAATTCCTGAACCTGGGTAAATGGTGGTGGTTTCCCCACTATAGGAGGCATTGACATGGTAAAAACTTTTATTCCACCAGATGGTGTTGTCGTTAATAATGGAGCCAGTACCGGTAAAGTTAACGGTACTGGTATCGTAGTTAAAGTCACCGTTGGTAAAATCCCAGTTGCCACTGACATTAAAAGTGTTGTTTCCTGCATTGAGTGTCCCTTCAATTTTTATATGATGGGTGGTGACATTGCCTGCCGGTTCATATGCATAGCCGTTTGCAATATATAGGGTGGTATTGGTGCCGGTAATGATGGTGTCTGGCCATGTTATGTTATAAAGAATATCGGGGTCGGAGAAAGCCCCTTTTGCATTGTGCATATCGCCTGTGTCTAAAGGAGCGGTGCTGCCATCTTGACGAATGATCAGATGGTCGGCATAAAGATCAAAATTAGCAAGCGTTGTAGACAAAACCGAATCCATCTGTGTCACCGTTGTGCCATTGACAGTGCCATTATCAACATAAACAAGTAAAGGAAGGTAGTAAGGATTGGCAGGCGTAATTGTGGCGGTAATGGAGTAGTTTCCGGAGGTGTCTATGACGTCTGTTCCAATACTGACGCCATCTATTATTAAATGGATGGTTTGGTCAGCCGATGTAATGGGGGTCATGCCTTCATCGCTATAGAGCGTGCCTGAGATGGTAATGGTGGTGGCATAGACTTGTGCACTGAATAATAAAAAGGCATATAACGTCCATGAACATTGAAGCATTCTTTTTTTTATTTTCACCTTTACTGCCCTATCCATTGAATTGCATCGCTTACGGTGCTTTGGTCAAATTTCACTCTAAAGCGTAAAAACAATCCCTCATTGGTGTTGCGACTGGGGGAGAAGTCTTCATCGTGAAATCCGGTCAAATTATACCCTAAGCTAACCCACATGTTTTTAGCAAGAGTTCGGCCAATAGACACTCCGGTATGGTAATCATATTGATTTAGGCTCACTGAGCGTAACAGGTTACCGTGTACGCCAATATCCCACTTGGGTGTAATGTCGTAACGGGTTTCAAAACCGGCTAAGTCGGTAAAGCTACGATAACGTTTGTTGTTAAGGGTTTGATTCACGGTTTTTGCGGCGTATTGTAACGACAGTTGCCAGCGGTGGCGTTTGTAGTTGGCATTAAAGTTATTGATGATTCGCCAATCGTTATCTGCTTGCGGGCGACCACTTGTATCTCGTCCTTTTAAATCCAGTTTATTTAAAAATAGCCAGTTGCCAGCGGTGTTTTGTTGAGCGGTGATGAATGGGCGATATGCCAACCCAAGGCGAATGGCTCCCTCTTTGGTTAAGCGTCCGTTACTCTGTTGGCTATTTGAAAAAGCCAGAGTGGTCAGTGTTGACAAACGGGTGTTGGGGTTGGTTTGCAATGAGGTGGCCAGTCGCCAACGCTCTTCACGCGTGCCATTATGGGTTTCGGCACGAGCGGTCCACATCCAGTCTCCTGGAGAATAAGCCACGCCCAAAGAGCCTGCTGTAAATTCATCCGTAATGGAGGCCACAAAAGGCGTTTGTTCATTTTGAACCGAGGTGAGATTGCCATCCAAAATACTGACTTCTTCCACGCCAAACTCTAAACGCCATTGTTCATTGAGTTGCCAGGTTTGACGAGCACTGATGTTGCTACTGGTTGAACGGCCTTGTGCATTAGAGGATTGTGTGATTCCGCTGTACAGTTCGCCACCATTCCAAGGCGAAGTCTTAATGCCGATGAGTGTATTTCGTGTATTATTTAATGCACTGTCTGTAATATCTTGCTCAATAAAGACACTGGTTTTAGGTGCTACGCGGTAGTCCGCCCCCAATTTCGTGCGGCTGGGAAAGTCTACGGTGGTATTGTCATTGATGTTTTGTTCTCGTTGCAGGCTGAGAGTGAGTTTTTGGTTTAGAAGGTGCTGGCGTATGCCTGCGGTAAGTTGCTGTGTGCCATTGTTGGGTTGCGTATCTCGTTGATCGTTAATGCTGCGCCCGCCCAATTTAATTTCGGTATCTCCAAAACGACTTTGGCCTTCTGATTCAAATACACGGCGGGTTATATTGTTACTTTCTTGTTGGTAGGCTTGTCCTTTTAATGTAATGTGTTCGTTGACCTGAATTGTCGTGTCGACCCCCATTTTACGTAAGCCATTTTCTGAGGCATTGGTTTGACCCAAACCAAATTCTTGGTCTTGATCACGAAGATAGAGCTTGGTTTTGCTGCGTGTGGTTTGGTGTTCCACTTCAGCCAAATAGCTGTTCCCACTGGTATCGGCGGTGGTGCGTTTATTGTCAACCGTTTGGGCGGCTTCCAGTGAGAGTTTGATTGCTTTGGTGGCTTGATAGCCTACATTCAGGCCACTTAATGTGGCTTGGCCTCCGGTTCGACCTTCGTTGATGTGTGTCGCGCCCAAGGTGAGTTTGTCATTGATGGCAACTTGAGCGTGTGTTCCGTAGGTAACTTGAGTGTCTCCCGCATCAAAGGATTCGTATTTTACAATAACGTATTGGGGGTTCAGATCAAAGTCCGTGCTGTAAACAGGGGTTCGGAAATAAAGCTCTCCTGTTTGATAATCAATTTGATAGTCACGATGACGTGTTAATTCTGTGGTGGAAAGAATGCGTTCACTGCGCCAGCGATCGCGTGTTTCGACAATGACTTTTTCACTGTTCATGGCCAAATTATTGCGCGTTAAAATGTAGGGGCCCGTTACGCTTTTGCCACGAAATTCATCTTTTACAAACGCTTGATTGGTTCGACTGGCAAACAGAATGACGTCATAACGTTCATCTTGATAACGGCTCTTAATCCCCGTTAAGGTACGGTTGTATTGAGAGAGTTGAGTGTGGTTGAGCGCCGTTTGATAATCACCAAATAGGAAATAAAATTGGTCTTTTTCCAGTTTTAAATACAGTTTTTCACTGCTTGATGCAGCATAACCATTATAACCGGTGTCACCATAAAGGGTGTAGTAGGTATCGGGGTCGATGGTTTGAAACAGCTCGGGATCGGCATTGCGGGGGCGTTTTTTCGCGCTGTCATAGGCGATGGTCATCAACCATTTACCCTGTATTTTGCCTTTTGCAAAAAAGGCGATGCGATTATCTTGATAAAGATCGCTTTGTGTTGCGTCTTTTGTGAGAGGGAGGCTTTTTTCTTTGAGCGTTTCATAGCCTACCGTGCCTTCAGCCAATCCCACTAAAACCCATGATTTGGTATTGGCAGTAAGTGGAACGGTTAATGTTTCGGTACGGTGATTGGTAAAGGGCAAGGAGAGACGAACTTCCCCCGATTCGGTTGTGGGGTTGAGTGTAATGAAGGCGATACCATCTTGGGTGACTTGGTACGTTTGTCTTTCTGGCATAGCGCCTTGCATGGCTTCGGTATTAAAACGTGTTTGGTTTGCCACTTGGTTTATCGCTTGGTTTATGGCTACTTGATAGGGGGGGAGAATGTTAAATTGCCCACGTGTGCCATTGCGAACCGGAAAGCCATCTTTATCCAATAAACGAATGGCAATGACGGGGTTTTGAACGCCGTCTGCGGTGAGTTTGGATTGAGCTGGTATCAGTTCTGCTTTTGCAGGATCGGTTGATAGGTGTTGGGTGCGTGTGAGACGCTCTATTTCATTGCCTTGTGAATCTTGAATAATGGCTTCAAGCGTATTGCTCCCACTGTGTAAATCAACACCACGCCAGCGGCTGATGGCCACACCGCGTGGGTCATTTAAGGTGCCTTCAAAGCTCTGTTTTTGAACGGGCTGCCCATTGATGAACAGGGTGACTGTGTGGTCACTCAAATGTTTAATGGCAACATGGGTTGTGGCAAGTTGAGGCAGAGAGTCGGCCTTGGGTATGAGCCACTCTGTGCCAATGGATTGCTGGCCAAGCCACTGCGAATCGAATGCGACTGGTTGAGCTGTGCTTGATTTGCTTGTTTTCTTTAAGGGCAAGGACGACGATTCGTTTTGTGTACTATGTGTTCCTTGTGTGACAACGCTTACCTGACTGGAGGGTTGTGGTATTGATTTTTTAGTAACGATGGTTTCAGGTACAGTCTGTTTGTCGCTGTAAATATTAAGGTGTACGCGACGATTGGTTTTACGGCCTTGTGCGGTGGCATTGTCGGCAAGGGGTTCATCTGGCCCACGTCCTTCAATGGTCACTTGGCTGGGTGTCAGGTTAAGCAGGTCGCGTAATGCATTGGCAATGACGCTGGCACGGCGGGTGGAAAGTTGGTAGTTGTCTTTAAAGCGCCGTTTGGTTTCAGGTAACAGGCTGCGGTTGTCAGAGTGACCGACGGCATGAATTTGAATGTTTTTAAGAGATTTGATTTTGTTGGCAAAGCGGGCAAGTGCTTGTTTGTCTTGAACACTCAGTTGGTCGTTGGCACTGCGAAAACGAATGGGGAGAACCATTTTTTCAAAAACTCGCTGGGTGCTTTGAGGGTGATTGATGATGGTGGCATAAGTGGCAACTGGGGTACGCTGGTTGTTTTTATTGGGTGTGTTAAAGGTTAAAAAGGCCTTACTTACTATTTCAGGCGAGGTCTGACGGGAAAGCCCGTTTACTAAAAATTGAAGGGTTGCATGGCTCTTACCTTGCGTATTTCCAAGTTGAAACGTCAGCATATTGCCCGTTATTTTTGGGTCTGAAACCGGCTGGCCATTTAATTGTGCACTGCCTGCCTGATAATGCATCTGTTTTGAAATCATTACGGTTAAGCGTCGATTGGTCAGTGCAACGGTTTGATTTTTAAGAGAGACGGTATATTGGAGTTGGTCGCGTTTAATCAAGGGGTTATGTTGAAGTTGCAGACTGACGTTGCCTTGTGGTTTGGGTTTTTCACGAACATGAAAATCGCTGCGCCAAAGTGTGCCGCCTTGTACTTCAATAAACTGTGACCAGGCACGCCCCGAAAAGCGTGTGTTATTCTCTTCAAGAATGGCTTCGTATTGAGGGGGTAAGGTATCGAGATCCAGTTGAACAACGTGGTTACCAGGGGTGACATTGTCAAAATGATACAGGCCTCGTTCATCGGTAATGGCGTAACGCCCATCTTCCATATAAATACGAACCCCTTTTACGCCAATTATTTCACTGGAAGGTTCTGTTTGATGATTGTCGTTGTGAACGATGATTTGCCCCATTAAAATGGCACGACTGCGCATCAGTTCTTCGGCAATCCATGTTTTGACGGTCGCTGTATTGGATTGGGCGGCCCCATTATTGGCGGTAGCCGAACTGCGGCTGTAAGCATTGCCACGATTAATGGCACCAACAGCCACCACGTATTCAATGGTAATGACCTCACCTGCGGCGAGGCTATTTAAAGGGAAGGTAAGGGTTTGGCCATTACCAGAAAGCGTAGGGCTGGTTGCTTGACCATTGAGGGTGACGGAATCGGGTTCAAGTCGAAAGCCTTGTGGCAAGGTGTCGGTTAAGCGCACTTGTTCGAGAG
>WFPP01000070.1 GCA_015487495.1 Thiomicrorhabdus sp. | reverse complement strand
GTATCAGAAGATAAATTAGACGTATTCAAACGTTTTCTAACGCCCGCAGGGCTAAAGCCAAAGGCCATTCGGCATTCAGAAATGACCATGATGATGTTGCAGTTAGTCGAAAGCCAGCGCGGCGTATGCGTTCTGCCCAAATGGCTAGTAGACAGCCAGCCAGAGTTTTCACATCTGCCAACCTTAAAACTGGGTAAAGAAGGCCTATGGTCAACACTGTATGCCGCCACCCATATCGACTCCCACGCCCAGCCCTATATAGCTGATTTTATTGATAAAATGGCGAGTAAAATGGATGGGTAGTTTTTGTCCCCCTCCTTTCAATGTTTAAATGTTTTGCTTCTCTGATAAAAGGAAGGCTGGTAGGAGGTTAATAAGAAAAAATATGTTTGAATTCAAATCATAAGTACCTCAAATGAGTGAAAAATCTGCTTCAAAATGACTTTCTTCCATTACGATTCTCATTTTGGCGTAACAATATTATTGTAGCCATGATGGAGTTTACGATTGAAGTGTAAGTTGAATTAACAAGGTTTTCTGACAACCTGACTAGTTATAGGGTATATTTACGGGCAGGCGGGTAATTGTGTCTTAATAAGGCTCCGCTCCTATCGCACACATTTTCAGTGTCAACGCGGGGCGTTATGTACAATAAATTGAGAACTTTAGCATGGAAGAAGAAAAGTATATTGGTTATATAAAATATGAAGGAAAACTAGTAAAAGAAGGGTTAATGGATGCTAGAAAACAGGCCAAAGCATTATTAGGCTTTGATTCGGCGCTTCGATATTTTATAGGAAAGCAGGCTCCTGACTTTCGTAATCTGGATTTTGAAATTCCAGTAAGAATCAAAAAGGGATCTTGGGAGCTTTTAATACCAGAAACTGTAGCAGATTGGGGGCAGGCAGGATTAGGCCTAGTTGTAACAGCTTATTTTGCTAAAGCGGCACAAAAAATGGCTGAAAAAGATTTTTCTGATTTTGGAATAACCGATCTTTTTAAAAATGCTATTGCTGCTCTGCAATGGTTTGTAAAAATTGGTACTCACATGAAAAGCCTTACTGTTAGTCCTTTTAAAAATACCAAATTTACAGATGATAATACCTCCGTTGGTATACAAAATTCCGAAGGTGAATATCTATATGTGCCGAAAAATATGCTTGATTTATATTATTCGTGTAATCCAAAGCTATTAGAGAAATTGGCTGAAAATATTGAGGATGGCAGGGAGCTAAAAATTGGTACTATTATTGAAGGAAAGACTTATGAAGTACGAGTCTCTAATAGTGAAAAAGCTATTTTTTGTAAACAAAAAATTGAGTTAGAAGAAGACGTCTTATTTCCTGAGCTAGTCCATGGTAAAGATGTTGTATTGGATGGTGAGGTTACTAGAGAAAATAAAACTTCGAATTCAATGGGATTTAAGTATGGTGAGCACATTCTCACGGCTTATCCAAAATCAGGAAATATTGTTCCATACAAGCCACTTTTATTTTTGAAGTGTCGACTGTATGGCAGGGTTGACCGATTAGATGAAAAAGGTCGAAACGATGCTAGAAGACCAAAGTTAGTTTTTAGTCATTTAGAGTCACTTGAACATGAATATAGTGATGATCTTTTCAGGTAGGCGGAATAAGTGATCGAATAAGTGGGGTCAGTGTCGAATGGCACTTACTTAAGAACGTTAAATAACTTAACCTGTTGTAATATAAGGTAAAATTACAGAATAACAAAGGATCTTTGGGTAGTTGTCTTTAGTCAACACATTTCAAAACCTACAGTTTTATTGATTTGCTAAAGCCAACTGCCTATTTGAATTGTTACTTGTTTAATAAACTTAATTCGAGATGTGTTAGTTATTATCATATTTATCAGTAACTTATGGCTTAAGTAAGTGCCATTCGGGTCAGTGTCGACTTTAATTTAATACAATCAGATGAATGTCATTCAGGAGGGGGGAGAATTTTGCAATCCAAAATATTCCCCCCCCCCCTTGGTTCAACAAAAATCGTCGCTGAGCTTAATTCGTTATTGTCAGGTTTCACCACGTTGTACCAATCAACAAAATTTTGCGACCCAGTCGTGTGCATCATCCTTTGCATACTGAATATGAGCATCAAATTTGATTTTTTAGAATGCAAGCCGTACACTGTACGTATATGGAGTCGAATCAAATGAATACAGAATTAAATACACGAATTGAGGTGCGTACGACCCATCAGCGTAAGCAACTCATTAAAGAAGCGGCAGAATTAGAAGGTCAGTCAATGACAGATTTTATTATGTCCGTCTCTTTGAGGAAGGCTCAAGAGCGTTTGGCACATTATTCAAACCTTGCTGTAAACACGTATGATTTTAATAGAATGTTGGATATATTAGATAACCCTCCTGAACCAAATGCATACTTAAAACAATCAATGAAGAAGTTAAAAGGCGCGGGCACTACATTTGAGTTACAACGTAGAGAGATTTAACAAATCGATTCATGAGAGAAAAAATTTTGAATGTGAAGAAGAAGTTTTAACGAATTACTTAAAGAGGCAGCTTACTCAAGATGAAAAAAAAGGCATGGCAAGAGGCTATGTCTTAGTCGAAGAAAATAAGCCTGATGTTCATGGTTTTTATACTTTATCTTTATTCAATGTTAACTTGGATGAAGAGGATGTTATTGAATATAAAGAGCAAAGCAGAGAAAAAGGCTTTGCTAAAATCTCATCCAACATGTCAATACCATCTGTATTAATAGGCCGTTTAGCGAGGCACCAATCGTTAAAAGGAACCGAGGCTGGGGATATGCTTTTAGTTGATGCTTTGCAACGAGTACTTAAACTCTCTGAAGAGTTTGGAGTTCACTTTGTTATTGTTGATGCCAAAAACAGCATAGTAAAACGTTTTTACCAAAAATTTGGTTTTTTAGAATTTGGTAGTGTACAGGATAGAATGTACCTGCCCGTAAAAACAATCAGATTGGCTTAAATCCTATCCGCTTTAAATGCCCCTGTAAGATAAGTGGGGGTCAGTGTCGACTTTAATTTAATACAATCAGATGAATGTCATTCAGAAGGGGGGGGGAGAATTTTACAATCCAAAATATTTCCCCCCCCCCCCTTTTTTTTGCCTCAACAAAAATCGTCGCTGAGCTTAATTCGTTATGTTTAAAAGCACCCATTGAATATAGTGGTGCAGTATACTGTACCTTATGTTGTAACAAATAAGGTACAAGATCTATGCGTAGAATGATTATTGAACAAGATATTAGACCAATGTCAGAGTTTCGCTCTGGTGTGGCATCTTTTATAAAGCAGGTTCATGAGACAAAGAGGCCGTTAGTAATTACTCAACATGGAAAAGGTGTTGGGGTTTTGTTGGATGTGGGGGAATTTGAGGCAATGCAAGAGAAAATTGAGTTACTGGAGGTAAAGGGGTCAGAGCCCTTTTTTGTTGGTAACTTGTATTCACGTGGTAAAGAGGTAAAGGGGTCAGAGCCCTTTTTTATTGATAACTTGTATTCACGTGGTAAAAACCGCTTACCTGTCTTTGCTAAAATAGAGTTGGTTATTGACTAAAAAAATAGGAAAGCTATAGCGCGGAAGAGCAAAATACTGGCCTTTAGTCATTAAGTTGTTCACAGTAAAGGGCTTTGACCCCTTTACACTCACAGTAAAGGGCTTTGACCCCTTTACACTTTACAGTAGTAACCCTTCAGTTAATAGAGTTCTTTACACCGAAAAATCTCATGCAGGCACTCTTAGTAATTAGGGCTCATATTTTAGCCAATATTACAAAGGGGTATATGGTATTCACTACTGGCTCAATCTTGATGCTCGAAGATAGGAAAGCTGGAGGTCATTTGTAACTTCCTGTAATCTTGGTGATGTTGGTTACAAATTGGTAGCTTAAGTGTAAGTGTATTAAGATTGCGTTTGAAGCCCTGGCATATTCAGGGCTTTTTTTATTAAGAAAAATTATGAATATGAAGAAAAAATATTTTGTAGCTACCTTGGTTATAGGTGTTATCGTTACGTTCTATATTGGAAATGGGTTCTATAATAGAAGCACAAACCCTAATCTAGTAGATCCTATAAAAAATATTGAAACTAATGAGGCTCTATTTTCTTCTTTAAAGGACTCATCGCTTGGTGAGGATGAAAAAATATCGAATAGAGAAGGTGTTAATCAATATGATGCCCTTAAAAATATCCCTATTGAAGATATAAATAAAAAAAATAACTCTCTAGGAGGTGGGGTTACTGATGAGGGAATACGCATTTCTGCTCTAGAGGAAATTTCGTCAAATGCGAGTTTCGAGAGTAATATAATGAAGGAAATTGGATTTTCTCAACAGGGATTGGATGCCATCACGGAAAGTGATCCAAAATCGCTTCTATCTCTAGAACACATGCCGACTATGTTAAGGGATACTCTTAAAGAAGAGCTAGAAAAAAGTAAAAGAAATGGATTCGATGAGGTGAGCGACGTTGATGCAGATAAGATTACTGGGATTATGAATTACATCATAGGTAGTGATAATACCGCCCCTAATATAACATTTTCCATGTCGAATTTACCTGATTCAGTAACTCGTAATTATGAGTATATTGGTTATACGTTTCCGAACTATCCTACCGTCATCGATACCACTGTAAAGAGTGATACAATACGAAGAGTTTTCGAACGACATGATGCTAGCAGTTTTCTTATTATAGAGGAAAGTTCACTGGCGTCAGGTGGGGCTACATTAATAAGGGAGTTTGTAAATACTAATGTTGGGGGGCTGCCAGGAATCTATTCGATTAAAAAATCGGAAACTGGAAAAATTTATGCGATGCTAAACTGGATAACCTCAAATTTTGCGTACACTTTATATCAAGTCGGTTCTCTTGATAGTGCAAATGAAATCTTGTCCTTTGTTGGTAGTGAATTAACTCAAATTAATTACAAAGAGGATAGTTCTAGTGATAATGGTGATATGCCTGAGGATGAAGGAACCCCATCACAAGCACAATCGATATTCCTGTTATAGGGTTGAGATAGGCTGAGAAATATTTTCTTAAACGAATAAGGTTAGATCGTGATTCGCGCGTAGCGTGAAGCCATCAGTAAAGGGGTCAGAGCCCTTTGTTGTTGATAACTTGTGTTCAATATAACCGATACCGTGGCGTTCACACCAACGCAGAATACGGTGGCGATAGAATCCCGAATCCTCTCGGAAGACGATCCGCACAGTAGGCCAGACCTGTCGTAATCGCTTGACCAACAGGGACAAAAAGCAATCGCCATCGTAGTAGCCATGAAAGAATCGTCCCTCTTGATGACCATGTACCCGATCATCGGTGGCATCGAAGTCGAGAATCAGCTCTTCTGGTGGCTCTTTATGAGAGGCGATAAACTGCTCAATGAGTACTTGATGGATGGCGACGGCTGTCGTTCGATCCGTCCGGTTTTCCAGACGGCACAGGGTTGGCGAACTACCCAGAAGAAGATCCCGTTCTACAGCCGTTTGAAAGGCTAGGTCTTGTCGTAGTTCGTTATGGTCATTCAGGTCTTCATATCCTTGACACAGGGCATAGACTCGTTGTCGTAACAGAGTCAACTGGTCGTGTTGTACATAACGCTTATCTCGGGGATCAGGCAGTAGGTAGGGTATTGACGGCTTTGAGTAATCCAAGACGTTTATCTGTTTGCCTAAGTAACAGGAGACCACCATCGCTGGTGATATGACCACCAGAAAAATGCGCTTCGATTTGACGGCGTTTTACCGCTGGAAAGGAAAGAGGATATTGGGTACAATTTGTCATAGGCAAAACCTTGTTCGTATTTGTTGTAAGTAAATGAATTTTAACGAACTATTACAGGTTTTGCCTTTTTTTTATGAAATATTCGGGTTAGCTATTCCTGTGTTTATTTTACGAGAAAACTCTAATTTTGACTTTGGTTATTTTTTGGGGGATTGCGGGAAGATTGTATTGCATCACTATGTGGTTATAAGAAAAATCTAATATAGAGATAATATTCATTGATTTGACTTTGTTTGAGAGAGCTTTTACATTACATTGGCATCAAGTATGTTATATCACCTTATTATAATCTCGGAGAGCTTTTCTTATGTCCTTAAATCGTCGCGAATTTCTTCATGTAATGTCTATGGCCGCAGCAGCGGGTATGCTACCTGGTACAGCGAGTGCCATGTCTGGTGGGGCTAGTCAAGTTGCAACAGCTAAAGCGTCTTCAGATATTTATAATTTGCCAGTAAAGGGCAAAGTTCGTCTTTTGCATATTACTGATACACATGCACAATTAAATCCTATTTATTTTCGTGAACCGAATGTTAATTTAGGGACTGGGCCTGCTTTTGGTAAATTGCCGCATATTGTTGGAACAAAATTGCTTAAAGAAATTGGGGTAAAAGAGAATACGCCTTTGGCACATGCTTTTACTTACCTTAATTTTCAGGATGCGTCTGAGCAATATGGAAAAGTGGGTGGGTTTGCACATATTAAAACATTGTTGGATAAATTACGTGAGCAAGCAGGAGGACGTGATAATACTTTGACAATGGATGGTGGCGATTTATGGCATGGCTCAGGAACAGCGTTGTTTACGCGTGGAATGGATATGGTGGAAGCATCTAATATTTTAGGTGTGGATATTATGACGGGGCATTGGGAGTTTACTTATCATGAAGCCGAAGTGCTTAAAAATTTAAATGCTTTTAAGGGTGAGTTTTTAGCGCAAAATATTCGCATTAAAGAAGATGCTCTATTTGGTGATGAGTATTTGGATATGGTGGATGAGCATCAAGGCATGGGGTTGTACGATGAAGATGAGGCGCGTGCTTTTAAACCTTATACCATTAAAATTGTAAATGGTGAGCGTATTGCGGTGGTTGGACAGGCATTCCCAAGAACGGCCAATGCAAATCCACAATCCAATTTCCCTGATTGGTCTTTTGGGTTACGAGAGGATGCATTGCAAGAGACGGTTGATCAAATTCGTACTGAAGAAAAAGTGGCGGCGATTGTGATGATTTCGCATAACGGCATGGATGTAGATTTAAAAATGGCTTCTCGTATTAATGGAATTGATGCTATTTTTGGTGGTCACACGCATGATGGTGTGGCGAAAACCATTCCGGTAAAAACGCCTGAAGGCGGGGTTTGTCATGTAACAAATGCCGGTTCTAATGGTAAGTTTGTGGGTGTGATGGATTTGGATATTCAAAATGGAAAACTAAGAGATGTGCATTATACCTTGTTGCCTGTTTTTTCAAATGTACTGGAAGCAAATGCGGAGATGGACACGTTTATTAAACATTTATACACTAAAAAATACGATAAAGATATTGTTGAATCACGAGATCCTTCGCGAGCGTATCATCCCAGTCGTTTAGGAAAAACCTATGGTGAAATTATGGGTGAAGAGTTGGCGGTTGCAGAAGATACATTGTATCGTCGTGGTAACTTTATGGGGACTTGGGATCAGATTATTGTGAACGCATTGCGTGAAGAGCATGACACACAGATTGCGATGTCTGCTGGCGTTCGTTGGGGTACATCGGTTTTAGCAGGTGAAATGATTACCATGGAACGTGTTATGGATGAAACGTCTATGACGTATGGTGAAACCTATCGATCGGAAGTAACGGGTGCTCAAATGAAAGATATTTTGGAAGGCATTTGTGAAAACTTATTTCAAAAAGACCCATACTTGCAATCAGGGGGGGATATGGTGCGTTTGGGGGGAATGGATTACACTTGTGAACCCAACGCTTCACTAGGTAATCGAATTTCAGAGATGCGCCTAGATGATGGTACTCCGCTTGAAGCAAGCAAAACGTATTCTGTTGCTGGATGGGCGCAAGTTGAAGCGGTAGGAGAAGGCCGTTTAATGTGGGATGTGGCGGCTGATTATCTGCGTAGTCATAAATCGGATATGAAATTGAAAAAAGTGAACCACCCTAAATTAAAAGGGGTTAAAAATAATCCTGGCATTGAAGCGTACCCTGGAGAAATGGCCTAAATGAGGCTTTTTCTGTTTTAATTTAAAAAATGAAAAGGGCGAGCCCGAATAACTGAAATTATTTAGGCTCGCCCTTTTCATTTTTTTATTTGTGTCTTGTTTGCTCCTGAAAATAACAAGACTTAAAAAATTTTCCCCCCCCTTTTTTTTCTTTTTATTTAGATTGCCTCTGTTTTATTTAGAGACTCCTTAAATTAGCCTTGTAACCTTAGTTTTTCGTTTTTGCTGTAAATGTACGGTAGAAGTAGGGTGAATTACGAATTATTTATAGGGGAAATGCGTTAAAAATGGTCATGCTTTAGTAAAACTCTTTTAATAGTTGCGTAAGTATTGATTTGGAAGAGAGCTACGTATATTATGAGTTTTCGCTTTAATTTTGCTTATTTTCGTGCAGTTTAGCGAATGATGTTATAAGAAAAACTTATTTGTGTTTTTTGTGTGAAATGTTTTTGAAAAGAATGAGTTAGACGTTGCTGTTTGTTTGGGTGTTTTGGCTTAAACAGGAAATGACTCAGCAAGCAATTATTTAAATTTAGGTTTTAATAGTATATGGAGCAAAAATGAAAGTATTTAATAAAACACTTTTAGTGACGGCCATTACGCTTGCCTCAACATCCGCAATGGCGGTTAATGTAGAGGTTTCAGGGTTTGGTACAGTTGGCTATTCACAAAATGACGAAAGAGACAGTGTCGTCAATGGTACGACATCAAAAGGATCTTGGGGCCAAACAACGTTATTGGGGTTGCAAGCAGAGGTTAAGTTAAGCGACAAACTCTCTGCTACAGCACAGGTTAAGCTGTCAGAGGATGCAACGATTGATGAAAAAATGCAAATGACGCTTCAAATGGCTTTTTTAGGCTTTCAGGCAACGGAGTCTTTAAAGGTACGCCTCGGTCGCCTTAGAGCGCCTTTTTATTTGGATTCGGAGTATTTGGATGTGGGGTATGTGAAAACAACGGCAACCTCTCCTCTTGCTGTTTATGGACAGGCCCCTTTTCCAAATTATAATGGTTTGGATATGATTTTTACACACTATACGGACAGTGATTTGGAGCTTCAGGTTCAACCTTATATTGGTAAGGAGCAGGTTGAAATTGATTTTAGTCGAGTAGATACTCTGTTCCAAGTCAACCAAAAAAACCTATTCCCCATAAATAAATTTAATGAGGTTCAGCATCTAAACAATAAAAACGCCGAGCATCGAAAGGCTTATTTTCCCTTAACATACCATGCATTGCTAAGAGAATCTT
>WFPP01000069.1 GCA_015487495.1 Thiomicrorhabdus sp. | reverse complement strand
GTTCGGCAATGGCTCTAATTTCAGAGTCTTCGTGGTTTAGTACACGAATAATCTCTAACGTCTCGGTATCTTTAGAAAAATACTCAATGCCTAATGTACCTTGTGTCACGGCAGGCAAACAAACATCAGGGGAAATTTCATGACGAATACGTTCATCTAAACCCAAACGTTGCAGGCCTGAGGTGGCAAGCACAATCGCATCGTACTCCCCTGCATCCAGTTTACCCAAACGGGTGCCAACATTGCCACGTAAGTCTCGCACATCCAAATCTGGCCGAAGCGCCATAAGCTGGGCTTTACGGCGCAAACTGGATGTGCCTAAAATGGCGCCTTGAGGCAATTCGTCAAACGTGGCATATGCATTGGAAACAAAGGCATCCGTTGAGGCATGACGCTTTAAAATGGCACCCAGTGCAAAACCCTCTGGCAATTCCATTGGCACGTCTTTCATAGAGTGAATTGCAATGTCCGCATCGCCATCCATCATGCGTTCTTCCAGCTCTTTAGTAAACAGGCCTTTACCACCTATTTTTGCTAAAGGCACATCTAAAATTTTATCGCCTTTGGTAGACATGGGAAGCAACGTAATCTCAAGATCAGGGTAAACTTTTTCAAGCTCTGCTTTAACAAATTCGGCTTGCCACATGGCTAGCGGGCTTTTACGTGTTGCAATTCTCAATGTTTTTTTCATACTATGTTTCCAGTTTGCGGCTGTAAGCCATTGCATTAGAATGGGCGAAATTTTAATTATGTCCCATTTTACTGAAAATTACCCTAAAGTTTTCGTTAAAATAACGCCTTATGCACTTTCTCTAAAATTAAGATAATGTATTGGGTGTTTGAATGGCGTTGAAGTTCGTGCTAAACGTGCTAAAAAGGGATGGTTAAAAAATGAAAATAATATCTTACTCCAAAGCACCCTCTCTTGAGCAAGCTCAATTTACCTTGTCCCCTCCCCTGTTTTTCTTGGTGTTATTGAGCCTAATCGTTGGTATGTTTTTAACCAACCACTTTGCATATGCTCAATCAAAAACAGCTGACGCGCGCGCCTCTCACCTTAAAGAAGTTTGGGATTTACAACAAATAGCCGCCTTATCCAAACAAAAAAATCTGCCCATCATGTTCATGTTTGGCGCAGAGTACTGTGAGTACTGCAAACTGTTAATTGAGGAAGTTTTAGAGCCGATGGCGTTAAGTGGTCTGTACGATGAAAAAGTTGTTATTATGCGCCACGTTGGTATTGATGACCCCAAACCCATTCCCGACTGGAATGGGAATCTAATAAAAAAATCACAATGGGCTTACCAACTCAATGCCGACTTAACCCCGACCGTTTTATTTATGGATTCAACAGGCAAAGAGGTTGCCTCCCGTATTATCGGCGTTTCTGAAATTACCTTATATGCTGGTTTAATTCATCAAAATATTAATACCGCCTATCAAAATATGGGACGAGAGCAATCCATTCCTGCAACCCCAGAATTGTTATACCTTCAAACAAATGAAAACGCGAGAGCAAAATGAGCAATAAACATAACCAACAAAAACTTTCCAGCGCACGTTTTAGCGAATCCACCGATTCGTTTGTGGAAGCCTTTACCGCCTCCATTCAGTTTGACCAACGCATGTACCGCCAAGACATTCAAGGCTCCCTTGCCCATGCAAAAATGCTCACCAAGGTCGGCATTTTAAATGAAGGTGAATTGCAAGATATTATTGAGGGACTGCAACAAATTCAAGATGAAATTGAAGCAGGTGAGTTTAGCTGGTCAATTCAACAAGAAGATATTCACATGAATATCGAAGCGCGATTAACGCATTTAATTGGAATCACGGGTAAAAAACTGCACACTGGGCGATCTCGAAACGATCAAGTCGCCACCGACATTCGTTTATACATTCGAGATGAGATCGATGTCATTTTATCGGAGCTAAAACGTCTTCAAGAAGGACTGATCGAACTTGCTTCACGTGAAGCAGACACGATTATGCCCGGTTTTACTCACTTACAAACGGCACAACCCGTTACCTTTGGGCATCACATGCTGGCATGGTTTGAAATGATTAAGCGCGATGTGGAACGCTTGCAAGATTGCCGTAAACGCGTCAACACGCTACCGTTAGGCTCTGCGGCCTTGGCTGGAACAACCTACCCGATTGATCGTGAATTTACTGCTGGATTATTAGGGTTTGAGCGCATCACTGAAAACTCATTAGACGGGGTTTCTGACCGTGATTTTGCCATTGAATTTACCGCCTTTGCGGCCACTTTAATGATGCACCTGTCACGCTTTTCGGAAGAGTTGGTGTTGTGGTCTTCGGCACAATTTCAGTTTATTGATCTGCCCGACCGCTTTTGCACAGGCTCGTCCATTATGCCGCAAAAGAAAAACCCTGATGTACCCGAATTGGTACGTGGAAAAACAGGCCGTGTGTATGGTCATTTAATGAGCTTGCTCACACTGATGAAATCGCAACCACTGGCCTACAACAAAGACAATCAAGAAGATAAAGAGCCGTTGTTTGATACGGTGGATACGGTACGAGGTAGCTTGCGTGCCTTTGCGGATATGATTCCAGCCATTATTGTACAAAAAGAGATGACCTACGAAGCGGCCAAACGAGGATTTTCAACCGCAACCGATTTGGCGGATTATCTGGTGGGCAAAGGCTTGGCTTTCCGTGATTCACATGAAGTGGTTGGTTTGGCCGTGGCACACGGCATTCAAACTGGGCAAGATTTATCTGAAATGTCATTGGAAACTTTACAGGGCTTTTGCGATAAAATCACAGAGGATGTGTTTGATGTCTTAACTCTGGAAGGCTCTGTAGCTGCACGAGATCATTTGGGAGGAACCGCACCAAATCAAGTAAGAGCCGCAGTAGAACGTGCCAAAGCCTATTTGATGTCACTCTAAATTTTTTCTCCCCTCCCCTCTATAATGAAAGACAACCATGCACCTAGCTAGGGGAGTACTGAGTAAACCGTTAACACACTTCAAGAACTTAACCGGATCAGGCAACACTAAAAAATATAAAAATATGGGGGGGATTTTAATTTGAATTCAAAGCTAAGCGTTCAGACGAGTTAGTCGGCTAACTCACCAAAACAAATAACCTTATTACGTCCTGTATTTTTTGCGTGATAAAGTGCTTGATCAGCCATATCAATCAGCTCCATCTCTTTAGAGACTGGCTGTTCAGGATAAGCAGCGATTCCGATACTGACGGACAACCGAATTTGTTGTTCACCTTCGGTTAAAATTGAGTCTTGTACTTTATGGCGAATACGCTCACAAGCTGTTACAGCATCTTGCGAACTGGCACCATGTAAGATAATTAAAAATTCTTCCCCCCCATAACGCACCACAATATCACCTTCACGCAAACTGCTTTTAATGATACTGGTGGTTAAGATGATCGCTTTGTCTCCCACTAAATGTCCATAGGTATCATTTACACTCTTAAAGTGGTCAATGTCAACCATTGCTAACGTTAAGCTTGAACTGTCTCTTATGGCACGAGAAAAATCTTCTTTAAGGCGATCCATTCCAAAACGCCGGTTATAAATTTCCGTTAACCCGTCAATGGCGGCTAAGCGCTGGAATTTTGAGTGTGTCATGGCATTATTAATTGCAAGCCCGATGCTTCGGCTAAACAACTCTAATAAACGCTCAGTGTGTTCGTCTGCAATATTCGCACCGGTTGCGGCAATTAATACACCTAAATTAACCCCTTTAAATTCAATCGGCTCAATAAACACTTCTGATGGATAAAAATGAGTTAATACCCCATCGATTTTAATATTTTTGGGAACTTGAATGCGCTCTGAGATTCCCTTCAAAGTGCTTTTAAGCACCACATCATGTTCAAGCAGTAAATCAGCGTCTAAAATTCCTTTTGCGGCAATGAGCTTCAACGCTCCTTTTTTGGAAACGACAATGGCACCAGCATCGATATTCGTCGATTGAATCAGCAACTCAAGTGTTTCATCGGCCAAGACCTCAACATCCAAGTTCTCTGACATTACTTTTGAAAATTTTGTATAAACCGCTTCAATTTCATTGGCTTGAATAAGAGAGGTCAGCATCTTGTTATAGGCTTGAGCACTCACACCAATTTCATCATTTGAAATAATTTCAATTTGACGTAACTTAAAGTCATTGCCAGTATCATCATCCAGTGTTTTTTTCTTAAGCCCTTTTGAGATACCCGCCATTTTTAAGGATAAAAGCTTTAAATGTGGACGAATAACCATTGAGATCAGGAAAAAGCTTAATAAACCAACAGCTTGCCCTGCTATTTGTGTGGCTAGAAAAAAGTCCCAATGCAGTACCATATTTTCATCAAAACCATACCAAACCAAAAAATAAGGAAAGCTTAATCCAATTAAAACCCCTACCCCTTGCATAAAAAGAAACTGATCTAAAAAAATACTTTTGGTGAGCCGGGGTATACGCATCTTATCAATCCTTAAGTTTCATTCATCGCTAAATTGCATGACGGAACGAACGGTCATCTTTTTATAATTAAAATTATTCAACGAGGCCAAATCAATTAAACATGCCATACCAAATAAATCGTAACCTACTGTTTCACACAATTCTGCAGCCGCTCCCATAGAGCCACCCGTTGCAATTAAGTCATCAAAAAGTACGATTTTACGTCCATCACCTTGTTGCATTTCCAAACAATCCGTTCCGTATTCCAGATCATAGCCTACAGAGGCACAAACATTAGGTAGTTTACCCTGTTTACGCACTTTAACGACACCTTTATTATGCTTATATGCCAACGCTGATGCAAAAATAAATCCTCGGGACTCAATACCAGCCAAGTAATCAATTTGCTCCCATTCTGAATCACTAAAAAGCGCACTCATTGCATCAATGGTTTCTGTAAAATGGTTTTTTAATAATGGAGAAATGTCGCTAAATAAAACACCTGGTTTGGGAAAGTCAGGAACTGTCTCTAAATATTGAACTAAAGGATGTTGTAACATACGTTTAATCTCTTACCATTGAAAGCAAATTAAAAAATAACCAATCCTAAAATACTTAAGATGACTTTAGGAGGCTCTGGCCTAATCCCCAGATAGAAAATCCATTTATAGTGCAAATTCTTTACAGGCACTTTATAAAACATTATTCTAACAGCTTAAAATATATTTTAATCAGAGCTTACCTAAGAAAGCTCTGATTAAATCGTTAAGTAAAATCACCACCAATTAGAGTTTAACCCACTCCAGAGCTTACCTTTAAAAGATGCAATTACTTGAAAATAACTATGAAAAGAAACTTTTATTGCAACTTCCGCCTAAAGCTCGAGACGTTGCTGAAACCCTGTTAAGTTCCTATTCTTTAGCTGAGTTATTAGCACTTTGGCAACAAGATCAACCGGATGAAAAATCATTACAACGGAAACAAGAGATTGAGGTTAAAGATTGGTACCCTATTTTAAATGCCGTTATACTTGCCAAAACAACGTATTTTTTTATCAATCCAGACTTTACTCAAGATGAAGTTTTATATCTCATTAAGGCTGCTTGTGCCAGTGCCGGCTTTCCTCTAACTCAATACTCATTAAGCGAAGCCATTCGATTAAGCGAGGCGGACTTTCCTGTCTTGAATGAATGGTTGGTTTCAATGGCAAAAACGTTAAAAAGCGTTAAGTGCTAATTGAGAGGATTTTTGACCATAGTGTGCGGCAAGGCGAAACCAGTAACGTGCCTGACCTAACTCTTTTTCCACTCCTCGTCCACTTTGGTACATTAAGCCTAGTGCATGCTGTGCTTTTAAGTGACCCCTTAAAGCTGAAAACAGATATAGCTTGGCAGCTTGCTCTAAGTTAATGGGCATTCCCAGACCTTTTTCAAATAAACGGGCCAAATTATACGCCGCAAATGGGTTCCCTTTTCTATACGCTTGTTCATACATATTGGCAGCCATCGCATACGATTTTCGAATCAACGTTCCTTTTTCATACATTAAGCCAAGATTGTTTTCAGCACGAGAGTAGCCTCTAAACGCACCACTTTCATATAAATTAAAGGCATTTTCTAAATCACCTGTGGCTTCATAATGCAATGCCTGCTTAAAAGATGGATACAAATAATGCTCATCGGCCAAAGCACTTAAAGGATTTTCAGGAAATGACGTTTCTACCACACTCACCTCTTTACGAATCCAATCGGGTACTGTTTCATCTTGTAACCAGAGTTTAAGCTCTTTAATAGAAGGGCGTTTCTTGGCGTCTTTTTGTGTCATCCAGACAATTAAATACCGCCAAAAAATAGGAAGACGATTTAATTTACGAGCAGAATGGTGAACCTGTGCCCAAAGTTGCTTTGCACTGTTATCTGATTTTTTTAAAAGATAGATGTGCTTTCCCGTTAAAGCAAAATAAAGAGTGCATCCCAGTGCATAAACATCACTTTTTTCATCCATTTGAGCATTAAGACGTTCAGGAGGGCAATAACGTAAATCCCCTGAAATATTTTCTGTCTCAAATGAACTTAAAAAAGGAATGGCATTTGACCAACCCACTAAAATAGAGCGCTTCTTACCCATAACAATATTGTTAGGCTGAATGGCACCATGAACAAATGCAACTCGATGCAGTTTTTCAAGCAAATTCAGCATCGTTTCAAGCAGTTTTTTTGTTTCTTTTGGAGCTAAAGTCCCTTTTTTCTTAACATACTGCGTTAAATTCTGATTTCCTACAAAATCGAAAAAAAGTAAATAATAAAACCCTGCCTTACGAATTTCATTAAAACGGGCAAACTCTGAAAACTGGTTTAAGTATGTTAACAAGTCTTTTTCCCGTTTAATGGCATGGTAATTTTTAATATCTCGAATAACACGAACAACTTGCTTTTTTTTACCACTGTCCGTGTTAAGAGTCACTTTATAAACAGAAGCGTATTCTCCAGAACCCAACTTTCGAATTTTACTGATATCAGGTTGATGCTCTAATACGGCTAACACATCATCAGACATGCACTCTCTCCCATTTTTTGAAATTTATTAATATCGTGCAGGACGATTCGCGACTTCATCTAAACGCCATTGCTGTGGTGTCCTGTTTTTTTCCAACTCTATTTCAACATCATCCTCTAACGCTGAAAAAAAGTCTATTCCAGTCTGCTTTTCCACTTCATCAATTGAGGTAACAAATGTCATTAAACTGGCATTAGGGCGTGCTGTTTGTGGAAAAATAAATGCCAATGCCATAATTAACTCGGGGGTTTCACTGGGTTTAATTAGAATTTTATAAAAAGCTTTTGGTATCGCTATTTGTGTTTCTTTAATCGTATCAGGATACTCATCAAAAATAGGCCCTGTTACGACCCAAAATCCCCCATACCATTGAGAAAAATCATTTGCAATAACCTCCTCTAAGCGTTGCCAAGATTTTTGGTTTAAACGGCTTTTTTGAGGAGAAATATTCGTCATTAAAAAAGTTTCTTTTTGCGCTTTTTGTCCATAACGGCTGGCAATCACATAATTAGGAGCCATATGCCCACGATCATAACCTGAACGGCTATAATCCTTATGCGAAATCCTCTTCAATGAACGCCAATCAGAAGAAAATTTAGGGCGTTTACCTGGTTTAAACCGTTTTTGGTCTACGTAATAGGTTACCCATAAAGGGTTTGCAAGAGATTCTGAATATTCAAGCATATATCCTTCATTTCTTAATACATGTGACCACCCTTTGTCGGCTACGCCAGACATTATTTGTGGTAGGCCCATGTATGTCATTGCTGGTCGGGCAATTAAAACCTCGTAAGCAGCCCATAAGCCGATAATCAATAAAGGAAAGATCCAATATTTAAATTTTTTTAACCATATCTTTATAAACAACAGTACGGGGTATTTCGTTGCATTTTGATTCATTGTAATACGGTTTTCATCTCTTAAATAGAAGAAATATATTATAAAACGCTTTATCACACTCTATATAAAAATATAATCCAAAAGAAAGACACCAACCCTTTTTCAGGTATAAGCAAATAAAAAAAGGGAGAAGCCTAAAACAGGCTTCTCCCTTTTGATTAAAACGAATAAATTAAAAATTAATTACTCATTTAAATAATCTCCATTATAAGCTTCATCCTGATCATCAAATGATGCTTCAAGCACCATAATTGTTTCCAAATCCTGTGAAGTCACTTGGCTTCCATCACGACCTAATCCTGCTTGAGAATGATCAGAATCATCGTGTGTTTCATCTGAATTATCCTCAATAAAGGCTAAGTAGTCACTTAAACTCTCTTTGGAAACATTTGTATCTGAAATAAGCTCACTTAAATCGAGCGGATCACTCTCATCAGAATCGTGTTCATCAGGATTAGATGAATTCATCGCTTCTTCATTTAGCATTAAAGCAGAGGGTTCTAACATCATATAACCTCCACCAAACTGCTGTTCATAACAGTGATGGCTATTATCATCCTCTCCAGTTCCGTCAATTGTAATGGTTAATGTCGTTGTGCTGCTATCTCCATCCTTATCTGTAATAGTATAGGTAAAGACTTCACTTAACGTTTCTCCTTCTGCTAAATAATGAACCTCTGTATTGTTTTCATCCAATACATATTCATATTTACCAGACCGTGTCATTTTAAGAGTCCCATAATCTCCTGCAATTTCAGCGGCATAAGGCATATAAACATGATTAAGTGGATCAATTGTTACACCATTTACATCGGTTACATAAGTTAAATCAATTCCAAGCGTATCTGCTCCTGGACCAGAACCATAAGCCAATGCGGTTCCTGTTATAACATTTCCAGAGACCGTATTATTACTAGATGGATTGCTACCATTATAATCATCATACTTGTCATGCTTATCATGCTTATCATGCTTATCATGCTTATCATGCTTATCATGCTTATCATGCTTATCATGCTTATCATGCTTATCATGCTTATCATGCTTATTATTATAATGCTCACCACCAACAGTAATGGTATTTACATCTGCATTTGCAACTGGGGCTGTATCCAGAATTTGAATATCTAAACTGTCCACAGCAACCTCACCAGTCATGTCTGAAACAGTAACGGCAAACGATTCAATAACACTATCATCTCCCGCGCTGTGATCAGCTCCTGAACCAAAAGAGTTATCATATTCATAACGATAACTGATTTCACCCGTATCTACATCAAAATTTGTAATAAAGAGCTTTCCTTCATAACCAATAATTTCAAGATCGCGTGTTGCTCCATCCACATAGATCTTCTTGCCTCCAACGGTTACTGTATGCATACCTGCATCCGCACTTACAAAAATAGAACCTGTTACAACACTACAGTTTCCTTCTACAAGAGAATTATCCGCTGTTGTCGCACTTCCATCTTCATCCACGATATTAATGATAGGCATACTGTCTGTCTTACCATCAATCACAATGGTTAATGTCGTAGAACTTTCATCTCCATCCATATCCGTGATCGTATAAGTAAACTCTTCTGTTAATTTTTGACCGTCATTCAATGCATCTACATCTGGGTTATTACTGTCTAAAATATAGTGATAAGAACCATCTGCATTTAAAATAATGCTTCCGTAATTACCTTGTAAGGGTGAACCAATCGTTCCACCTTCAATATTTGTTACAAGAGTATCATCACAGAATATATCTGCCCCTTCTCCATTCGTACCAAGTAGCACATTGCCATTAATATCATTATCTATCGGAGCACTCACAACAATTTGGAATGAGTCTTTAATACTAAAATCTCCTCCAGAGTGATCTATTGCACGCCCATCACCTGTATAAGTATAGGTAATTATCCCTGTTTGTACATCAAATCCAGTTACAACAACACTTCCATATTGTCCACGAAAACTGACAGGGGTTGTGCTTGCATCTGTAATATCAAATCCAGAGAAAAATACTCTGTAATTTTCCGCATTTGTAATAATTTGTGCTGTACGCTCAACAGTCTCTGTTGAACTTTCAGGAACATCGTAGTCCTCACTAATGATTGTGCGGTCTACCAATTCAAACTCTGTCTCAAAAATTAAATTTTCATCTGCAATTGCTACAGGTTCGGTATCCAGTATTTGAATTTTTAACGTATCTGTCGTTGTTTGCCCTAAAACATCTCTTACAGAAAGGTTAAACTGATCCAAAACACTGAATTCTCCAGCACTATGGTCATTTGCTAAACCATCTTCTGTAAAGGCATAAACAATCTCTCCAGTTGTCGCATTATAGCTAGTAACGGTCAAAATACCTTGTGAACCTGAAATCGTAACGGGGTTCGTGCTGGCATTAGTAATATCAACACCTTCAATCAAAACACTTGCAATACCCGCATTAGAACTTACGTTAATCTTACCTGTTACTGTCGTGCCACAACACTCATCAATACTATTATGGGCAGGAGAAATATTACCATCCATATCAACAATCTCAATTATTGGTACGGGTGCACAATCAGTTTGCCCTTCTATTGTGATGGTGAGCGTGGTTTCTACGCTGCTGCCGTCGGCGTCGGTGACCGTGTAGGTGAATTGTTCACTTTCACTTTCGCCTGTGTCCAGTCCTTGAATCGTGGCGTTGGTGTTGTCCAGTACGTAGCTGTAGCTGC
>WFPP01000068.1 GCA_015487495.1 Thiomicrorhabdus sp. | reverse complement strand
TCCATTATAAATTTTCCTGATTGGCTATTTTTAATAAATATTGTCCGTATTGGTTTTTCTTTAACGGCTGTGCCAGATCAATTAACTGCGCTTTAGAAATATAGCCCTTTTCAAAAGCAATTTCTTCAAGGCAGGCAACTTTTAGTCCTTGGCGCTTTTCAATGGTTTCAATAAAGGATGAGGCTTCCAATAAACTTTCATGGGTTCCAGTATCGAGCCATGCATAGCCTCGTCCCATAAGTTCAACTTTTAAACGCTCTTCTGCTAAATAACGTTGGTTAACAGAGGTTATTTCCAATTCACCACGGAGTGAAGGCTTGACCTCTTTGGCTTTTTGAACAACATCATTAGGATAAAAATAAAGACCCGTTACGGCATAATTGGACTTTGGACGCTCTGGCTTTTCCTCCAGACTGACCACATTACCACTGACATCAAATTCCACCACACCATAACGCTCAGGATCCTTAACATGGTAACCAAAAACAGTGGCTTTACTTTGACTTGCATTATAAACACCATGAAATAACATCCGCGTTAAGTCATGACCATAATAAATATTATCACCCAACACCAAACAAACATCGTCATCAGCAATAAAATCCTCACCCAAAATAAACGCTTGCGCCAATCCTTCAGGGGAAAGTTGGATAATGTATTCAAGCGTTAAACCAAAATCAGAACCGTCGCCCAGTAAGCGTTTAAAACTGGCCTGATCTTCTGCTGTAGTGATAATAAGTATGTTGGTGATACCCGCTAACATTAATACTGAAAGTGGGTAATAAATCATAGGTTTATCATAAACAGGAATTAACTGCTTAGAAATACCTTTGGTGATTGGACACAATCGTGTTCCAGAACCACCCGCTAAAATAATCCCTTTCATAAACAATGCTCTCAAAAATTTAAATTAAATAGCGATGTTATTCGTATAAAAAACGCATTCCCCTCCGCTTGTCATCGAATTACCCCTTATTCAAGCTCTTTCTTGGATTCAATCCCAACAATAATAAGCTGATGCCATAAATTGCAATGACAGCAAACACCAAACCAAACAACCAAAAAAGCCTTTCTTCCCAATCAAACCATAACCACTCTGCTACAGGTGGGGTAAACCACAGTAAAAAAACCACTAAAACCACATTAGCAATTCCCACTTGTACCATTAATTTTGCCCAGCCTGATAACGGTTCAAACACCTGTTGTTTGCGTAAATACCAATATAACAATCCCGAATTCACAAATGCAGAAATACTGGTTGCGGCGGCTAAACCAACATGAGCAAACGGGCCAATTAAAGCGAGATTTAACACCATGTTGGTAATCAAAGCGACAATGGCAATTTTTACAGGTGTTTTCATGTCTTTACGTGCATAAAAAGCGGGGGCTAAAATCTTAACCAAAATAAACCCTAACAAGCCAAAAGAATATGCCATTAAACTCATGCCCGACATAGACACATCTCTCGCAGTAAACGCGCCATAGTAAAACAGCGTAGTAATCAGAGGTTCGGCCAACAACAACAACCCAAGCATAGAGGGCAGACCAATAATCAGTACCAGTCGCAAGGCCGAATCAATGTCTTGCCGGAACCCTTTCCAGTCTTCATTTGCCGCTTTTTTCGACAACCCTGGCAACACCACCGTGGCCAGAGCCACACCAAACACCCCTAGAGGAAACTCCATTAAACGATCAGAGTAATATAACCAGGAGACGGATCCAGTCACTAAAAAAGAGGCCAATATCGTATCCACCAATAAATTAATTTGAGCAACCGATACGCCAAACAGAGCAGGAATCATTAACCGTTTTACCTCTCCCACTCCAGAATCAGACTGACGTGTGGGAGAAGGCAATAAACCTAAACGGTATAAATAAGGCAAATGAAACAGCAGTTGCACTACCCCTGCCACCAATACCCCCCAAGCCAGAGCCATCACTGGCACATCCAGTAAAGGCGAAACCCAAATGGCAAACGTAATTAACACCAAATTAAGAAAAACAGGAGTAAAGGCGGGCACAGCAAACTGATTATAAGTGTTCATAATCGCGGACGAAAAGGCCACCAGCGAAATCAACAACAAATAAGGAAATGTAATTGCCAACATATCCGAAGCCAAAGCAAATTTTTCAGGCTCATCCAGAAAGCCTGGTGCAAACACCATCATCCAGATCGACGATCCAAACACCCCAAACGCGGTAATAATAAGCAAAACACCACCCAATCGATAGCTCAGTGCATCCACCAAATGCTTAACAGCTTCATGCCCCCGCTTCTCTTTTGTTTCGGCTAAAACGGGAACAAAGGCTTGAGAAAATGCCCCTTCTGCAAATAATCGTCTGAAAAAATTAGGGATTTTAAACGCCACAAAAAAGGCATCCGCTCCCATGCTGGCACCAAAATACCGTGCAATGACCATGTCTCGAACAAAGCCTAAAACACGAGAAATCATGGTCATGCCACCTACCGTAGCCACTGCTTTAATAATGCGCTTCAAAAGTCACTCATACCCTTCTTTGATAATAAAGGGATTGTACCAGAAGCACCTATACAAGGCTTAAAAAACCCAAACACGCCTACTATATTACCGTTTACTAATTTTGGTTTCTTTATACTTCATAATATGACAAACTGTCATTCGAATTGATAAACGAAACAATCACCAACTCAAACAACCATAGGACGTACAATGAAAGCCTCAGAACTCTTTGTTAAATGTTTAGAAAATGAGAATGTTGAGTATATTTTTGGAATTCCCGGAGAGGAAAATCTGGATGTAATGGATGCATTACTCGACAGCAATATCACATTCATTCTTACACGACACGAACAAGGTGCCGCCTTTATGGCCGATGTATATGGCCGCTTAACAGGTAAAGCGGGGGTTTGTCTTGCCACACTAGGACCTGGTGCCACAAATCTGGTCACAGGTGTGGCCGATGCCAATATGGATCGTGCCCCCATTGTTGCCATTGCAGGTCAAGCCAGCACCCAACGCTTGCATAAAGAAAGCCATCAAGTATTAAATCTGGTTAAATTGTTTGAGCCCATCAGCAAATACAGCACTCAAATCTTAACCCCGGACATCATTCCAGAAGTGGTGCGTAAAGCCTTTAAAGTAGCTGAAGCCGAAAAACCAGGTTGCAGCTTCATTGACTTTCCTGAAAACATTGCTGGCATGCATAATGTTGAAAAAGCCCCCCTCAAAAGACAAAGTCCACTTGCACCACAGCCCAACCCCATAAAAGTCAAACAAGCGGCAGATGTGATTGCAGCAGCAAAATTTCCCGTTATTATTGCAGGTAATGGTGTCATACGCTCAAGAGCCACCGATGCACTAGAGGACTTTGCCAGTAAATTAAACATTCCCGTTTCCACCACCTTCATGGCAAAAGGCGCACTGCCAGCCGACCATGAACTGGCTTTAGGCACCATTGGATTACAAGCACACGACTACATCTCTTGCGGCATTGACCGTGCGGATGTGGTGATTTGTGTCGGTTACGATATTGTCGAATACCACCCTTATCTTTGGAACCATAACCCAAACACAAAAATCATTCATATCGACACACAAGCAGCAGAAGTGGATGAAAACTATATTGTTGAAGCAGGGTTAATTGGCGATATTGGTCAAGCCTTAGCTGGCATTGCGGCCATCAGCAAACACCATTCAGGCAAACCTTATCAAAACCTACAAGAAAGCATTCAAAGCAACTTTCATATTTATGATGAAGATGCGAATTTCCCTGTCAAACCTCAAAAAATTCTACATGACTTACGCGAAGCACTAGAGCGCGAAGACATTATTATTTCAGATGTCGGCGCACATAAAATGTGGATTGC
>WFPP01000067.1 GCA_015487495.1 Thiomicrorhabdus sp. | reverse complement strand
TTGATGACAATGTAGAGCTAAAAGGCAATATTACAGGGCTTAGTGGTACAAGCTTTACGCTAAAAAGCATTTCTGTCGATGCCTCAAGCGCACACTTGGAAGACCTTCCCAATGGGCTACAAGAGAATCTCTATGTTGAAGTCAAAGGAACTTATAATGCTACAACCCGTACTATTACTGCAAGAAAAATAGAATCCGAAGAAATGGAGTACCTTGATAACGAGTCATTTGAAATAGAGGGGCTGATTACAGACTATAACCCTCCTTCAAACTTCAAAGTCAACGGCATTCCGGTTGATGCCAGCAATAACCCAGAAATGGAACCACCCACCATGCAATTAACAAATAATGTGCACATTGAAGTAGAAGGCTACTTTGTCAATGGCACACTGATTGCAACCGAGCTAAAAATGCGAAGAGGCGAAGTAGAAATTCAAGCACCCGTCTACAGCATTGATAACGTGACAAACCGTTTTACGGTTGAATTTGAATCCAATCAGTTTATGACCATTGCCGTGGTACCTGAGACTGAAATAGAGGACAGTGACTACAACTATCTCACCTTTTTAGACCACTTACAGCCAGGCGACTTTGTTGAAGTGGAAGGCTATTCAAATAACACAAATAACACAAATAACATCGTGTTTGCTACTGAAATAGAGATTGCCGATACTAATGAGGAGATTGAGATTCAAGGCGTTATCGAAGAAATTAACCTTAACACGATTAAGGTACTGGGCATTGAGTTTACAATGAATGGCTCAACTCGTTTTGAAGATGACGATGAAAATTCAATCAACCAATCCGAATTTATTAACCTTGTGACCCCAGGTCTCAGTGTGATTAAAATGGAAGACCAATACCCCTATGATGGCATTGCAGATAAAATTGAAATTGAATCGCACTAAGAAGCGTTGATTATAAAGCTCTCTTGTCGATATAAACGGGTTTTTATACTTTTAACGGAGTACAAAATGAATACAGCAGGCCTCCAAATTCAGTTCATTTTATGCCTTTTGGGGTTGCTTACTTTTTCTCCCCCCCTCCACGCCACAACCAACAACGACCCCCTTGCATGGCAAAACCCAAATTACATCCAAAAAGCCTTTAATGAAATTGCGCTCAAAAATGAATACCGCACCACAAAAGGACGAATTCTAAAATGGCACACCCCCATTCGATATGAATTTATTTATCACGATCTATCCAAAAATCCATTAATCGAAAGTCTGTTCAATGCACACCTACAACACTTACAAACCATCACTGGACACCCCATTCAGCCGTATAAACCTCACCACCCAGGCAGAGCCAACCTGTCTATCCACCTCACCTCCGACAGTAACTATGGACACGTTATTAATAGCCTATCCTCCACTCGCATTCCGGATATTGAACGTAACAGTCACTGTATGGCCAGCTTTAAACGCAACCAGCAAAATGCCATTACGCAAGCACAAATTGTACTGCCTGTTGACCATGTGTTTAGCAAAGGACTACTGGTTACCTGCATTGTCGAAGAGACCACTCAAATTCTTGGCCTGCCCAATGATGCCGACTGGGTTAACCCAAGTATTGCAAATGATGCCAGCAAAATTGAATTATTAACAGGACTGGACTATCTCTTTCTTAAAATCCTTTACGACAAAAGCCTTAAAGCTGGACAGCCCTATCCTCAAAATCAAAAGACCATTCAACGCATCATCCAAAAGCTCAAACACAACGGAGAGATTAAACATGCCCATAAAACCATTAAACAAACAGGGTTGTATCCAATAATTCACTAAGAAAGTGTGCATTTCAGTAAAATGCCCTGAGCCAAATAAACATACACGTTCAAAAAACAAGGAGCTTTTTATGGTCAGTTTAACCACCCCCGTTTGTGACTTTAACCAACCCGCACCGGACTTTAACCTGCCTGGTATTGACGGACAAAACTGGACACTGACAAAAGCAAAAGGGCAAAACGGACTGCTGGTGATGTTTATTTGTAACCACTGCCCTTATGTCAAGTCCATTCAACAACGTCTGGTTAAAGATACCCAAATATTACAGGATAACTTTGGCATCAACAGCATTGCCATTATGTCCAACGATCCAAATGAGTATGCCGAAGACTCGTTTGAAAACATGAAAAAAGTGGCTGAACAATTTGGCTACCCTTTTCCCTATGCAATCGACGAAACCCAAGCCGTAGCCAAAGCCTATGGTGCCGTCTGCACCCCCGATTTTTTTGGTTATAATGCCGATTTAAAATTACAATATCGAGGACAACTTGATGCCTCTCGCAAAGAGACCGCCGCTGAACATGTCCGTCGCGACCTACTCGAAGCCATGAAACAAATTGCACAAACAGGGCAAGGCCCCATAGAACAAATTCCCAGCATGGGATGCTCCATTAAATGGAAAACCTAATATGGCAACCTACCTCATTGCCCCCGACAGTTTTAAAGGCTCACTCAATGCCACAGAATTTTGTTACATTGCCCAAACAGCTATTTTACAAAACCAACCAGATGCAACCATTTTCACTCACCCACTTTCAGATGGTGGTGAAGGCTTTATAGATGCTTTTATCCATGCAGGACTGGCTGAAAAACGCGCTATTTGGTGCTCCAATCCCTTGGGACGCAAAGTCAAAGCCCACTTTGCCTGGATGCCGAACACCCACACTGCCATTATTGAAATGGCACAAGCATCTGGCTTAACGCTTATTCGTCCTCAGGAGCGTAACCCATTACAAACCCACACCACAGGAACAGGGCAACTCATTCAAGCCGCCCTCTCGTTAGGTGCACAAAAAATTATTTTGGGATTAGGGGGCAGTGCAACCAATGATGGCGGAGTGGGTGCCTTAAAAGCCCTTGGCATTCATTTTTTAAATACAGAAGGCAAAGAAATCGGGTTGGGAGGACAAGCACTCAATGCCATCCACCACATTGGAAAAATTCCTCCCCCCCTCCTTGAAACAGAATGGATTTTAGCCTGTGATGTCACAAACCCATTACTTGGTAAACAAGGGGCAACACACGTATTTGGCCCTCAAAAAGGCCTCACGCCACAAGCACATCCCATTCTTGAATCAGGCCTAGAGAATTTGGCACAAAAAATAGTCAATGCAACAGGACGTGATATTAAAAACCAAACAGGCTCTGGTGCAGCAGGTGGCATGGCAGCAGGCTTTATGGGATTATTAAATGCCCAAATGCAATCCGGCTTTGAAATACTGAATACACACCTTCACCTAACGGAATTAGTGACACACCACACCATAGACTACCTCATCACAGGAGAAGGGCAAATAGATGAACAAACGGCCTATGGTAAACTTCCCCAACGCATAGCCCATTTAGTAAAGCAACACAACCCTCATTGCAAAACCATTGGGCTATGCGGTCATTTGGCCATTCCATCACACCACCTACCCGAGTTTGATGCCTTATTTAGTATTCTGCCCAAACCCATAGACGAATACAGTGCACAGCAACAAACCCCCGAATACCTTATTCAAACACTTCACGCCATCTTAGGACTGATTACATCACCTTAAGGCTTTAAAGAACCAAAGTTTCACAAAAACGTATCCTGTTTAAAAAAACTTAAAGAACTCCTCCCTGCTCAAACACCCACAAACAACAAAAAATACGCATACTTCGCGCGAAAAACACTTACATGATACAATTAAATACCCTCTCCAGGAGCCTGTCGGACTTAGGTGATCGTCACGAGAGAAAGCCATTTTGAGACCATTTTTTCGATCATTTGAGGCGAATATTGAGTATATTTAACGAAATTGATTGGAAAAATGGGCCGAAATGGCTTTTTCACAGTAGATTCATCCTAAATCCAACAGACTCCTAGTTAATATTTAAAAAAACCTCAAAAGGAACGCTTCATGGCTAAAAAAAACAAGAAAAAAAACAAAAAAACCAAATTATGTGCTTTGGTTATTGGACATAAAAAAACCTCACCAGGCGCTGTCAATCTTTCTCAAGGCCTAACCGAGTTTAGCTATAACGAACAACTTGCTCTTGAGATTGAATCCGCATTGCAAAATCAAACGGATGTACGAATTCAAAAAATCTATCGTCGTACTTACAGCACCTTGCCAGATGACATTAACACACTCAACCCAGATTTTATTATCTGCATGCACTGCAACGCGTTTAACACTCAAGCCACGGGCACAGAAGTGTTGTTTTATCACCGCTCCAAAAAAGGAAAAAAACTGGCCAAAATACTGAATACCGCTTTTATAGATGCACTTGGGTTAACCAAACGTGGTATCAAAGCCAAGACCAGTGAAGATCGTGGAGGCTATTTACTTAAGGAAACTCAAGCCCCCTGCCTTATTGCCGAACCCTTTTTTATCGATAACAACAGCGATTTGGAAGTGGCACAAACACACCGAGCCCAATTGGTCAATGCTTACGTTCAAAGCATTCAAAAAATGGCGACTAAAGTTTAATCTTAATTACACTGTTCAGGAACAGTATTCAATGAGGTAATCACACTCAGTGTTTCAGTTGCTGTTAGAATAGTGTCTTTCTAACAGCAAACCAAAAATACAAATCCTATGAGCAATGCACAGTTAATCCTAATTGACAAACGAAACCAACCTTTAAAAGAATATCTGGTCGCCGTCGCGGCATCAGATGGATTAAATATCAAAGGGGTTGAAATCATGGCCTCTCCTGCAAAAGGGGAACGCTCACTCTTAAATGCCAAAATTGTGATTCCTCCCTTAGAAAAATTTGATTTTAATGTGCAAAAACTAACCGATGAACTGCTTAACCAACTTGTGGTAGGGGAAACCTCAATCGATCTGCCAACTTTCATTGAAAAATGCTCAGAAGAAGAGGCCATTAAAACTGCACTCACCAAATCATTACCCCGTTTACGCAAAAAAATAGAAGCCTTACTCAAAGAATTTTGTCGTTCAGAGGTCATTGACTTAATTCAAGAGCGCCGTAATGACGCCCTATATAAACTCAAGCAACACTCTGAAACCCTTAAAAACCAAAAAATAGTCTGTATTGATATTGAAGCCACCCATGTTTCAACCCACCCAGAAGCTGATATTATTCAAGTTTCTGCTTGTAATCTTGACGGTAAAGAACTGTTTAACCAGCTCATTAATCCCGGATACGATATTCCTGAGAATGAAAAGCACAATATCACCACTGAAATGGTTGATGGACAGCCCACATTGCCAGAAGCATGGGAAACCATTCACAACACCCTAAAAGAGGCCGATGTGGTTTTGGCTTACAGCACAGAAAGTGATTACATGTACCTCGAAAAAAGTGCCGAAAAGAAACTATTGCCCTTTGAATTAGACTATAACGACTGGCTTGACGTTGCAGAACTTAGTAAAGATTTAATTGGTGCATTGCGCTGGCAAAGTGAAAAAATGTACTGGTTTTATAAAACCCCCAAACTCACTGCCTCCTACGAAAAAGTATTAAACAAACCCTTTCCAGGAGATGCCCATGATGCACTGGCCGATGCTCGTGCCACCGCCGAACTGTTTAAAGGCTTACTGGAAAAAGGGCGCAAGTCTCAAGTCCAGCAAAAAAAGATAAAAAAAGCAACCGATACCATTACCAATAACCCCTTTGCAGCCGCTTTTGCCAACGCAAAACGTAAGTAAAAGAAAAAATCATGATGTCTCAAAAAATTCCCCCCCCCTCTTTCAAGCAACTTGAAAAAGCTTCTCAAGGTGAACAGTTTGACTGGCAACCGCTCAAATCCTGTATTAAATTTGATGACAACGGATTAATTCCCGCCATCGCACAACAATTTGATACCAAAGAAGTGTTAATGATGGCCTGGATGAACCAAGCCGCTTTAGAAGAAACATTGACCACTGGACGCGTTTGCTACTGGTCACGTTCACGCCAAAATTATTGGCGTAAAGGCGAAGAGTCTGGACAAGTACAACAACTGAAATCACTCACCTTTGACTGTGATGGAGACACCATTTTATTGCAAGTTGATCAAACAGGCCCTGCCTGCCATACTGGCCGGCGTAGCTGTTTTTACAGCACAGTAGACGACAATAAAGTTAAAATTACCACCAACCCCATCATTAATCCAGAAACACTGTATCAAAAATAACATTAAAGAAGTGCTGACATAAAAATGTGAAAGCAGTATAAGGACTTGAGTAACAGGATTTAAGTAACACCAACGTCCCCCCCTTTCAGAACGAAGTGGACTCAATCGAACTCAATGTATTTAAGTTCTCAAAACAGTTAAAACGTTCTGCTGAAAAATCTGCAACAGAGTGTTCATTTTCATAAATCCAACGCAAGACACTTAAATGCGATCGCTCAATGGCTTGTGCTAAAATCGGTGCCATGCAACGATGCATTAATAAATACAAAGGCTGAATACGCTCACCATCATGTGCGACCACTAATGGCGCAGGGCGTTGAATATAAGCCTGCATCAAACGCTCAACCAAAGTATCAGGAAGCGCTGGGTTGTCACACGGCATAAAAACAATCCAGTCTGATGCCACATTCTGCCAAGCCGCTTGCATACCCGCCAAAGGCCCTAAAAAACCTTTATATTCATCTGAAAACACCGCATAACCATACGATTGATACACCGATTGCTCGGCATTTGCATTAATCCAAACCGGTAATTTTTGAGGGGTTAACCGCTGTAACACAGCAGATAATAAAGGCGCGCCACGATACATTAAAAGGGCCTTTTGACGAAATCCAACGCGGGAGCCCTGTCCCCCCGCCAAAATGACTGCTGAACAGGTTTCAAGACTGGGAGGTTGGTCACAGGGGGGGGGAAATAATTGACAACCCGCCATTTTTTGAGTCATAACACCACTCTATTTCGTATCAGAAGAAGCACGATTCGGAACAAGCCACTTAATTAATATTTGGTTAAACAGTTCAATATCAATAGGCTTGGTAATGTAATCATTCATTCCAACCGAAAAACAGCGCTCCCGATCTTCAGGCATCGCATTAGCTGTCAATGCAATAATCGGAACAGCGGTTTTAGAAAAAGAAGAAGCTTCTTCTTTGCGAATTAAAATCGTGGCTTCATAACCATCCATAACAGGCATTTGGCAATCCATCAAAATCAAATCGTATTTATCCGTATCCATTCGCCAAAATGAAAGCCCCTCCAATCCATTTTTAGCGATGTCCACTCCCGCACCTAACCGCTGTAAAAAGGCTAAAACAATTTCTTGGTTGGTTTCATTATCTTCAATCAATAAAACGGTTTTATTTTCAAGTACCCGATTAGAAGAAATGGCTTTTGTTAACGCTTCTTCTGAAACGATGGAATCTGAAAAAGAACGCTCTATTTCTTCCTTCGAATTGTTTAAAACAGGCAAAGCAAGCGGTTTACTTTTATTCAGTTCATCCAGTGTTTTAAGTAACGAGGGAGAGTTCACAAAAGAGAAAGGAATATTAACCCAAAATAAACTGCCCATTCCCTCTTCAGACACCACCCCTATTTCTCCCTGCATCAATTCCACAAGCTGTTTTGATATTGTTAATCCAAGCCCCGTGCCACCGAACTCCCGAGTTGTGGAATCATCTGCCTGAGTGAAAGAATCAAACAGCTGTCCCAAGTACCTCTTTGCAATACCCACACCATTATCTTTTACTTCAATCAAAACTTGCATTAATGGATCAGATGCCTTCGCATCCAATTGCGCTTTTACTATGATTTCTACTCGCCCTTGTGGTGAAAACTTAATGGCATTACTTAATAAATTAATTAATATCTGCTGAACACGTCCAGCATCTCCAATTAATTGCACCGTCTCAGGCAAATTGCTTTCAGAAAAGAGGTCCACTTCGGACTCTTGTGCCTGTAGTTGTAAAATTTGTATGGTCTCTCGCACCACTTTATTTAAATCAAACGCTTTGGACTCTAAACGAACCCCGCCTTCATCCAGTTTGGCAAAATCCAAAATACTGTTCACCACCTTTAACAAAGCATCCCCACTTTGTTCAATGGCTTTTAAATACTTCGTTTGTATTGGATTTAAAGGCGTATTCATTAATAAATTGGCCATCCCAAGCACGCCATTTAAAGGCGTTCTGATTTCATGACTCATGGTTGCCACAAAACGGCTTCGAGCCAAGGCCAACGCCTCTGCACGTTCTTTGGCAATTTGCATTTGCTTTTGAGCACCAATCTGTATCGAAACATCCCGAATCATGTACACCAACTGAAATCCCTCCAGTGTGTCCACACGGCTACAACCCACTTCAACCGGAAAGGTTTTACCTTCGCTATTAATGCCTTCTACCGAAGCCTCTGCTCCCATTAAAATAGAATCGCACTCTTCCTCATTTAACAATTTATGAATATGCTCTCGCCAAATGCCTTGGCTGGTTTCATAAATACACAACTCTAATGACATGCCAACCAAATCATTTCGTTCATAACCAAACATTTTTTCAAAAGCCTGATTAACCCGAAAAACCACCCCGTACCGATCCGTCGTTGCCATCGCATTCGGGGCATTTTCAATTAAACGATTGGCACGCTGCTCTGCCATTTTCTGAGCATGAATCGACGTCACATAACTTTGCAACCAAACCGGCTTTCCACTCTCGTCATACACAATACGAGTTAAATCATAAACCCAGCAGTGCCCCTGATACTCAGTGGACTTAATTCGGTACTCTAAGCGAATCTCTTGTTCATGGTGCGTAAAGGCATTTAATATCGCCACCCGAACCGCCGCGACATCTTCCAACAAAATTAGCTCAACAAAAGAAGAACGGTTTAAGACATCCTGAGCATTGCACCCCAATAAAGAAGAGACATTTGGGGAGACATATTCAACCCCCATATTACTGTCGGCCTTTTTCTGAAACAACACCGTTGGCCCTACATTAAACAAGGCATCTTGAACGGAATTATTTTCTAAACGCTTACGTGCTTGCTCTACATTATTCAGATAACGTAATAACAGCCACATCAAAACAAAAAAGGCCACAAACGTAGCCGAGGCGATAATACAAGCTCGTTGAATATACCCATCAAACACATTTTTTTGAGGCAACCCTAATAACAACCACTGACCGTCTAAAACAGGGATCGACACCAATGACTGCTCAATAAGGTCTTGTTCAAGCACCCTGCCGTCACTGCGCGCTCCCTCCGTATTTTCAGAAACAATTACTTTGGGAACCTTTCCTGAATTAACCAACACAAACTCAAATAATTCCGAATTAAAATTCACAATTAGTTCTTTGAATTCATCAAAATCAAAGCTCAAAAAAAGCGTAGCAGACACCTCTCCCCTTTTTAAGGGGTACACCACATCATAGTGTAACTGACCATTTGGAGAGTTGTGAGGCCCCAAAAAAGAGACCTTTAAAGGAGAGTGTTCCAAGCTGTATTTTATTTTTGTCTGGCAAGTCGCACCAATATGCACCCCTTCACTGCCAACCACAGCCTGACCTTTCGCATCCAAAATAGCCAACTGAGTCGCCTCCGGCAAAAGCTCCTTAACATTTTCCAATAACTCAAACAAGTCAAAAGGATAACCCGCACCTTGAGAAAGCTCATAAATACGCTCACTGTTATGCAAAACCAATGCCTTAACCATTAAACGTTGTTGATCAATTTTTTCACCCATAACATTGGCCAACCCTTTCGCCGAAATGGTTGCGCCAGAGGTAACCTGCTCATGATGCTGTTTAATCAAATAGTTCGTAAATAAATATAAAAATAACGCCAAACACAACGTAAACAGCCAAAACAAGGCCCACAAAGAGTTCATAGATAATCTATTTTTAAAAAAAGACCCTTGAGATTTACTATATTGATTCAAGAAAGTAACCTAACGCTTTAAAAAACTCCACTCTACCCTAGCCCCTATTAAATTTCAATTGAATCCCCCCATCCTTCAGGTAGAAATACCAAATTGAATGCAAACACTCGAATGCAATGAATGAATTAATTGCCCCCCAAATTTTTTCCCTAAAAAAAGAACGTTTATCGGTTTATACTAGGAGCCTGTCGAACTTAAGAAATCATTACGAAAGAAAACCATTTTTTGATTATTTGAGGCGAATATTGAATATATTTAAGAATGCACTGATTAAATCGCTTGAGATTCTGCGGAACTTCCCTAGAAACCGTTCCTGATTTGCCATAGAATGGTGATACCCTTAATCAGGATAAAAACGACTCGGGTAAAAACACACACTAACGCTTCCTTTAGAACCTTGCCAGATGTTAGACAGGAGTTAAAAACATGCGAAATAACCAACCAGTTACCAATGAAGAATATGTCATTCCAGAAGGGTTAACACTTGTTTCTAAAACCGACCTTGTTGGTAATATCATTGAATGTAACGATGCCTTTGAAGCCGCCAGCGGTTACTCGCGAGACCAACTGATTGGACAACCTCACAACATCATTCGTCATCCTGATGTCCCCCCGGCTGTCTTTGCCGATTTGTGGCACGCCTTAAGACAGGGAGAAACCTGGTCTCAAATTGTTAAAAATCGCCGAGAAGATGGTGGATTTTATTGGGTTCGTGCCAATGCGACCCCCATCTATACCAATGGAAAAATCAGTGGTTACATGTCTGTTCGAACCTCTGCCACAGCAGCCGAAAAGCAAGCCGCAACCCAAGCCTACAAAGACATTAGTGCTGGTAAAGCAAAAATTCGATCTGCACGTATTTTTTATGGCATTGACTGGAATAAACTCAATTTCTTTTCCAAATTGAGCCCTCAATTCCAATTACCCCTCCTTATGTTTTTACTCTACATGACACCTCTCTCTGTATACGCCATTGCCGACGGACACGGCATACCCACACTGTTAGGCATTATTGTATTAGGGTTGGTGCCTCCTTTTTTGTATGGTTTAAAGCTACAACGTACCTATCAGGATGCTAAAAAAGACTTACTCACCATTGCCTCATGTGAACACTTAAGCAACCAATGGTTTGACCCCAAAACCCCTCTGGGCAAAATGAAAACCGCAATCCGTTCGGTCTACCTGGCGGCCCGTGAACAAATTGAAGAATCGGCCTATCAACTCGACCAGGCACAGCTATTGCAAACCGCAATGGATCAAGTCTCCACGAACATCATGATTACCGATGCCAATCTTAATATCACTTATATGAACAATGATATGGTCACTTTCTTAAACGAAAAAGAAGCCGTTTTGCAAACCGTCTTGCCAGAATTTAAAGTGCAAAACCTGATTGGACAGAACATTGATCTATTCCACAAAGATCCTTCTCATCAACGTGACATTTTAGCCTCCCTCACACAACCTTATTTAGGAAAAGTGGACATAGGAGAGGTTCACTTAGAACTGTACATTATTCCCGTCTTTAACCGCGCAGGCATTCGCACGGCCACCATTGCCGAATGGCGTGATAAAACCGCTGAAGTTCAATTACTGCAAGAAGTAAACACTGCCATTCAGGAAGCAAAATCAGGGCGTCTCGATAGCCGTATTGATTTAAGTCGTGTAGACGGTGTAGCCAAAGAACTGAGCCAATCCATTAATGACCTTATTTCAGCCATTGAAAGACCCATTAATGAAACGGTTAAAATTGCCGTTTCACTGTCTGAAGGAAATTTAACCAAACACATAGAAGGCCAATATTCTGGACTCTTTGCCGTTCTTCAAGACAGTTTAAATGTAGCCGTTGACAGCTTAAATTCGATGATAGCCCAAACCAAAGAGGCAACTACAGCAGTAAGTAATGGGGCGGAACAAATTTACCAAGGCAGTATTGATTTAAATAACCGAACCCAAAATCAAGCGGCCTCTTTAGAAGAAACCGCTTCCAGCATGGAAGAAATGACCGCTGCGGTTAAACAAAATGCCGACAACTCTCGTGAAGCATCGAATGTCACTCAAACCACAGCACAGCAAGCAAGCTCAGGAGTGGAAGTCATGCACCGTGCCATTAATGCGATGGAACAAATCAATGAATCCAGTCAAAAAATCAATGACATTATCGGCCTTATTGACAGCATTGCCTTCCAAACCAACTTATTGGCACTCAATGCGGCGGTTGAGGCCGCACGTGCGGGAGAACACGGTCGTGGGTTTGCTGTTGTAGCAGGCGAAGTACGTAACTTGGCAGGCAAATCTTCTGAAGCGGCAAAAGACATTCGTAACTTAATTGAAGATACAGTTAAAAAAGTCTCTGAAGGAACCATCCATGTTAAAGGCTCTGGCGATGTTTTAAATGAAATCGTTGATTCCATTTCAAATGTCAATCAAATTATCGAAGAAATTGCTGCCTCCAGTAACGAACAGAGTGAAGGCGTTAGCCTGGTTAATTCCTCCATTACCAACATTGATACCGCAGTACAACAAAATGCAGCCTTGGTAGAAGAGACCGCCGCAACCTCAGAAGAACTGGGCGATATTTCCAAACGAATGCAAACCAATATTTCCCAATTTACCATTAATGATTCTGGCGCTTCAATGCACCAAGGCTCCAACCTCTTTGATTTTGAAGGGGCACGCCGTGCGCACAGACAATGGCGCGTTAAAGCACGCGCTTACGTTAATGACATTGAAGTGGATTTTGATCCAAATAAAGCCAAAGACCCAACGCTCTGTGCACTGGGACAATGGATTAATAATGAAGGACAAGCCTTTTCAGATTCCACGACCTTTCAAGCACTAAACCAAAAACACAGTGCGCTACACGCTCAAATAGAAACCATCATTAACCTTAAGCACAATAATGATACCGGCGCTGCCAACACAGCCATTGAAGAACTAACCCAGCAATCCGAAAAAGTCATTGAGCTTATTACCCAGCTTGAAAACGAAATCACCGCCTCTTCAATAAATCACAATATGACTCAAGCAACTGCTCAACCGGCAACCATTGCAAGCCCTTCTATTCCAGCGGTTCATGAGACCATCGACGAACCAATTAAAACCTATGTAAAAAAAGAAACCAAACCAGCTGCATTACAAACCCCAGCACCCGCACAACCCAGTGTAAACTCTGATGACGAATGGACTGATTTTTAACCAATCAAAAAGCCGCCTAAAGGCGGCTTTAATAAAAACTTAGGAAAGCGCTCCTTTCAGAAAAAATGGGCGTTATTCCTTTTTTTGTGATTTTAAACGTACCTGATAATCCTCTCCATTAAATAACTCCCGTAAAACCATTGTGGCATAACTCCCTGAACGCAAGGAAAAAGACAATTTAAGAACGGGATCAATAGAAGAATCCTCCACCCATTGCCACATTAAATTAATCGGAACCACCCTTAAGGCTCTACGATCCTGTTGCACACCATAAGCATCCAAAGCAGAGATCCAATCTAAAAACGATTTAGCCACTGTCTGCTCAATAACCAGAGCCTCTTTTTGCGTTGGTAAAATACCCTTACCATAAAGTGCCCCTGTTGGGTGCAAATCTAACTGTTCAATACGGCTATGTAAGCCACTTGAAGCATCATCAAGAAACCACTTATTGGAGCCTTCTAACTGTAAAACATCGCCCGAAACCAGCTGATTCCATTGCCCTGACTGAACCCGTTGACTTAATAACTGATTAAACATCCAAGAACGTAATGCAGATAAATACAAACTTTTTTGATTGCGCTTTACATTAGGCAACTCTCCTGCCAGCAATTTAATGCCTTGCTTAATATTACGCCCATAAAGACCAAAGCGTTGCGCACCAAAATAATTAGGAACACCTTGAGACTGCATGAGCATTAAGCGCGCTTCCAGAGCCTGAACCCAACCTTTCCTCCCCTTAAGGTTTCGAATGATTAACGTAAAACGATTACCAGATAGCCCACCTGTTTTCAATTTACGCTGGTGGCGTACCACATTAAGGATTTTAACGTTTTCAACCCGAAACTCCTCAATCAAAGGATTTTTACCCTCAGGAAGCTGAATACTAAACCACTGCCGAGTAACGGCATGCCGGTCTTTTTGACCCGCAACCCCAACTCTGCCAGATGAAACGCCAGCCCACTTGGCCAATTTTTGCAAAACCCAATCGGTATTTTCTCCCTTTTTTTCGACCCAACACCAAAGATGTTCACCTTCACCACTAAGCTCAAATGCAATCTGCTCTTCCACTAAAAAATCTTCGGGCAACACTTTATAAAAACCCGTTATATCAGGTTGCCCAAAGGCATAAGACAGGGGGGAGAAAGGTTCAATTGAGATGTCTTTCATACTCTTAACTCATCCAGACAACACTCACCATGCTCAGTGCCCAAAATTCTTGGCACAAAAGAGACACAAATCAGAAGTTTTTGCCCAAAAATAAGGCTATAAGTTTTAATAAGGCTACAAGTTTTGAAAACGTTTTTCAGCAATCGGCAGTTCTTTTCCCTTTGGCTTATGGTCATATACCTGTATTAACAACTGACTCACATTACCAGAAACAACGTAATCTTTAATTAATTGTCGTGCATCCATTGGAGAATCTTTATTAATATAAGTGTACACATTTCGTAAATGACATTTCGCATCAGGATCAGAGGCTAAAGGACGTAAAATCCCCCCCCCTATAATTTTCACTTTCTCTTTGGTTATTATGGCAACTTTATGGTAATACGTTGAGCGCAGTGGCTCTGAAAAACAAATTTGCAACACTCGGTCAAAATTACCAGAACCTTTATCCAGACTTTCAATAAACTGCGCCGACGTTAAAACAACGGGCGCTTTGCTGCAACCAGCCAAACTGAGTAAAGAAAGCACCATTACGAATGTTGCTACGGCATTAGCGTACATTCTCTTTTTTTGTAACAAAACCGTAATCATTTGTTGCTCCTTCATTTCCGCTTTATGTCGCCTTTAAAATTTATGCCTCCTTAAAAAAAGGGGCATGAAAAAATGCACCGATAAAAAAATGAAAATACATTCAATGTTAATGGTTTTGCTGAATGCCAATAATTTTCCAGTTTCCTTCACCCTGACTTAAACGGCGAATGTGCCACACTTCATTAAAGGCATGCGCCCCTTCTGTATTCTCTTCTTCAATAAAACCACTAAAGCGAACGCTGACCACAAAATAGTCACCATCCATTGCCATATCAGCAATTTCGGCATCCAGCGTATCCACTACCGTATGATGTTCTCCCGCTTGGTGTTCCTGCATTTCTTGCTGAATCGCTGCAAACAGTTCAGGTGAACAATAAGACTCAATTTCAGACACATCCCCTTTATCCCATGCCTTCTGTAGGGTCATAAAGTGGTCTTTAGCCCCTTCAACAAAAGAGGTTGCATCAAACCAGTCAGGCACTTGTGAAACGGGATTGGCCTGTTCTCTGGTCGCAGTGCCTAAATTTGAACCAAAAATGGACTCACCTGAATTTAGACTTTGTTCTGGCGTCACGTCACGCTGTTGTACGGTTGGGACTTCCGTTTGCTTCGCTTGAGATCTGCCAGGCACTTCATAAGAGGACTCATAAGCGGTTTGGGGGGCGGATGCTTTTTGACGGCCAGCAAAATGTCTAAAGAGCTTAAATAGCACAAAAGCAATCAGTGCAAAGAATAAAACATCCATTATTTGAATCCCTTCAAACCCTCCCCCCATAAACAGGGCGGCCAATAACCCCCCTGCCGCTAAACCACCTAATACACCCATCATACCGGAACGAGACTTTGCTCCAGCCCCTGATGGCGCAGTTTTAGGTGCTGCTTGAGCATCCGATTTTTTAGGTGATTTATTAAATGATTTTGGTGCAACCGATTTGGAGTATCCAAAACTCTTCCCCCCTCCAAAACGCTTCGCTTCCGCAACTTGAGAAATAGTAAATAAACTAAAAAAAACCACTAAAAAAGCAGCAAAGGATGGTTTTAATACGTTAGACACGTTGTACTCTCCAAATAAATAAAGTTAAAAGTTCTTTGAACCTGTATCGTGCAAAGAACTCCATAAATTGATACTAATTTAAGGCATTGTAACCGTTTGTTCGGTTAAATTGAAATTCTTCCTCCCCTATTCCCCTCTCTGTTTAATTGCTCTTGAAATCGTATAATCTTTACCCTGCTTTACTTTCTCATAGTTACCAAACACCTCCATAAAGTTGCGCTTCATATATTGGCGTAAACCATTAATGGTTACCACGACAAACTGACCACCTGGTTTAAGCTGTTGATGCACATCATGCAGCATGATGCTTAACATTTCTTTACCCACTTTAGCAGGAATATTTGAAACCACGGTTGAAAAACGAATCTCTTTAGGCACAGCACTCAAGCCATTAGACAAATAAGCTTTGGCATGATTTAAAGCATTTTTTTTCGCATTTTTATTGGCATATTCAACAGCAACAAAATCTTTATCCACCATATGAACCTCTCCATTTGGAGCATTGGCTGCGATAGCTAACCCAATAGGGCCATACCCACACCCAATATCCAATGCCACCTCATCCTCCCGAATGGTTAAGTGCTTTAAAAAAAGAGCTGTTCCCGAGTCAATTTCACGTGGACTAAAAACCCCCCAGGTTGTTGCAAAAGTAAGTGGTTTTCCCATTAGCTCAGTTTGGATAAGTAAATTTTTTTTAAGTTCATCAATCGTGGCCACGTTTATCGCATTCCTTTTATTTTTAAAAGTAATTCTTTTCATTTTGAATTATCATATTGTACCTTCTTTACTCTCTCAACTGGCAAACTCTGATACCCCTTATGCACAGCTTAAATGACCGACAACGCCAAGCCGTTTTACACATAGAAACCCCTGCTCTTGTCTTGGCAGGAGCCGGTTCAGGAAAAACACGTGTTATCACAGAAAAAATTGCCTATTTAATTCGTAAATGCGATTTAAAGGCACACAATATCTATGCCTTAACCTTTACCAATAAATCTGCAAAGGAGATGAAAGAGCGCGTAACCAAATTGCTCAAAAATGAAAATGCCAAAGGACTGAATGTTTCAACGTTTCATAATTTAGGTTTGAATATCATTCGTCAAGAATATAAAGCGCTAGGCTATAAAATAAATTTTTCCATTATGGATGCGGCAGATAGTGGACAAATTTTAAAAGAATTAATGCTCAAGCAAACCATTGATCCAGAGGTATTAGATGGTGTGCAATGGGATATTTCAAGCTGGAAAAATGATCGCATCTCTCCCGAACAGGCCTTGGAACAAGCTGAAGATGCTCAGCAACAAGCACGTGCCACTTTATATCAGGCCTATCAAAAACAACTTCACGCTTATAATGCGGTTGATTTTGATGACCTGATAGGCTTACCTGTTCGACTTTTTAGTGAAAACGCCGACATTCTTGAAAAGTGGCAAAATAAAGTACGTTATCTACTGGTCGACGAGTATCAAGACACCAATGCCTCACAATATGCACTCGTTAAATACCTCGTTGGAGTTCAAGCACGCTTTACAGTGGTAGGAGATGACGACCAATCCATCTATGCATGGCGTGGCGCACAACCTGAAAACCTGGCGCTGTTAAAAGAGGACTTTCCTGCTCTTAAACTCATTAAGCTGGAACAAAATTACCGTTCCAGTAACCGTATTTTACAAAGTGCCAACCAACTTATTTCAAACAATCCACACATTTTTGAGAAAAAATTATGGAGTGAGATGGGGTTAGGCGATCCAATAAGAGTCATTGCATGCGCCAATGAAAATCAGGAGGCGGAACGAGTCGTCTCTGAAATCATTGTTCATAAATTTAAAACACGCAGTAAAAATAAAGATTACGCTATTTTATATCGAGGAAACCATCAATCACGTTTGCTAGAACGCGCCCTGCGAGAACAAAACATTCCATATATCATTTCAGGTGGAAAATCTTTTTTTGATCATGCTGAAATTAAAGACATCATGAGCTATTTACGCCTGGTCGTAAACCCTGATGATGATGCTGCTTTTTTACGCATTGTAAACACACCTCGCCGAGAAATTGGCGCATCCACTCTCGAAAAACTGGCAACTTATGCAACAGGACGTGGTATCAGCCTTTTTGATGCCACTCAAGAGTTTGGACTTACCTCTTTTTTATCTGAAAAGGCACTAAAACGAGTGCAACTTTTTGGGCAACAACTGCTTAAGTGGGCACAGGAAGCAAATGCAGCTGAAGGAGTGGAGGTCACCTCTTTTATTCGAACATTAATTGAAAATCTGGAGTACGATAATTGGATTCATGAAAATGCCAGTAACCCCAAAGCAGCTGAAAAGCGCATCAATAATATCCGAGAGCTGATAACATGGATTGAACGTATTATTAACAAAGCCAAAGAAGAGGATGGAGAGGATAAAAAACTGGAAACCATTGTTACGCATATGATGCTAATGGATATGATGGAGCGCAATGAATCTGAAAAAGAGCACGATATGGTCAGTTTAATGACTCTTCACGCCTCAAAAGGACTGGAGTTTCCGCATGTTTTTTTAATTGGAGTGGAGGAAGAACTGTTACCACACAAACAAAATATGACGTCTCCAGGACTGGAAGAAGAGCGCCGATTAGCCTATGTTGGTATTACACGAGCACAACGCACAATAACACTGACCTATGCAACCAAACGACGTAAGTATGGCGAAGACATGGCCTGTGAACCCAGTCGTTTTTTAGAGGAACTACCCAAAGAGGCGTTGCAATGGGAAGGTAAACCAGGGGTTGTCACCAGTAAAGAGGAACAACTCGAACATGGCAATGCCCATATTGCCAATTTAAAATCTTTTTTAAGAAGAGACTAAAATCATGCTTTCTTCATCAACTCCCTCATTTGAGCCGACGCCTTCCCTTCATTTTGGCTAGCCCGAATATTTCATAAAACAGGCTGGTTACTCACCCCCTCTATTCCGAAACATCAAAATAAAAAATCATGATCGGAACTCATACAGTCCTTGCAACAACTCACTCAGCGCGATACCCCGACAGGATTAAAACAATACGGCTTAATCCCAAATAATTTAGAAAAAATTCTTCAAAATTGCCGCTCAGTCAGTATGCTAAGAAACCCTGTAACACTTAATAATGAACAACTGCTCAATGCCCTTAAAAAAGCGCTGTAACCCCCTTTTTAAAAAGTATTTTCTACTAAAAACAAGAATGACAATATTAAATTGAGTATTTTTCCCTACCAAAACTTTAAAAAACGTGTATTATTATGATAGATTGAGAAGCATGTGTCTCTTTATATAGGTCTCTAGGAGTCTGTCGGACTTAGGTGATCGTCACGAGAGAAAGCCATTTTGAGATCATTTGAGGCGAATATTGAGTATATTTAACGAAATTGATCGGAAAAATGGGCCGAAATGGCTTTTTCGCAGTAGATTCATCCTAAATCCAACAGACTCCTAGGATTAAAAAAGAGAATTAAAACGTTAAACACCAAAAATAATCCATTCACGTAGTTAAAAGATACCAAAAACAGATAGAGCAATTTATGAAGAAAACGACAATCGTCTTAGCAACCAGTGGCTTATTCGCAACCCTTACTCCCCTTTCAACGTATGCTGATAATGCCCCTGAAAAAAACCCTGTTACCCATGCCATTGAAAGCCTAACAAGCTATGATGCAAAACAAACGTCAGTCTACTATAAAGACCTAGATCAAGATGGTGTAAAAGATCAGTATGATCACTGCCTGAACACCCTTTTGGGAGCAAACGTTGATCAAACAGGTTGCGAAATCGACAACGACAAAGATCAGGTTGTTGACCGAATTGACCAATGCCCCAATACCGCACCTGGCGTCATTGTTAATCGCTTTGGCTGTGAAAACGACGAAGACGGTGATGGCGTGCCTGACAGTAGGGACAAGTGTCCAAGCACGCCTAAAGGGGCTACGGTTGATGCACAAGGTTGTGAAATTATTGACCTGGATAAGGACAAGATTGATGATAAAATAGATCAATGTCTGGATACTCCTCTCAATGCTACCGTTAACCGTCATGGTTGTGAACCTCATGAATACGTCTTAACCAACATTATTTTTGACACCTATTCACATGATATTAAAGACAGCCAAAAACCCATTTTAAAGCGTGATGCGGCAATGCTCAGCAATTTAAAAGAAGATGAAATCGTTCTGATTTCTGGACACACAGATTATGTTGGGGCAGAAGACATGAACATGCGCCTTTCCTGGCGCAGAGCCAACAGTGCCAAAAACTTTATTATTCAAGAACTTGGGCATATTGGACAAAAAGTTTACATTAACGGTTATGGTGAAAATCACCCTGTTGCTGATAACAGTACCGAAGAAGGTCGTCAGGAAAACCGTCGTATTGAGTTACAAGTCATCACACTTGAAGAACTTCCTGATAATGCGTTACTGAGCCTTCCCCCTGAAATGCTCCGCAAATAGCGGTAACGCTTATAATGTTGTTCATTAACTTTCTAAAACATTGAATTTAATGAACAACAATTGCCTTTATTCATCAGCCTGTATACACTTAAGTGTATGAAAAACTGGCCACGGATTCATTTATTATTTTTCGGCTACCTATTCGTATTAGGTGGGTTCATTGGTGTCTCTGCTAATGTTGCTCCTCAAATCGTTTCTGAACAAGAAATCCAAGAAGCAATTCAAAAATATGGTTTTTTAGCTGGACGACGATTACAAGCGTGGCAACAACTTGTAAATGACAATATAAACCAGCCAGAAGACATTCAATTAAAGGCCGTTAATGATTTCTTTAATGAGGTCCCTTTTGTTGATGACATTGACCACTGGAAAAAAACCGATTATTGGGCCACCCCTGTTGAAATGCTTTCAACAGATGCAGGAGATTGTGAGGACTATACCATTGCAAAATATTTTACCTTAAAAGCCTTGGGTGTTTCCGAAGCAAAACTCTATCTTACCTATGTAAAAGCCATTCGCTTAAATCAGGCTCATATGGTTCTAACCTACTTTAAAACGCCTAGATCCATTCCTCTTGTTCTAGACAACATTAACAAGCGTATATTAGAAGCCACCAAGCGAAGCGACCTTGTTCCTGTTTACAGCTTTAACGGGGATGGGTTATGGTTAGCAAAACAACGCGGGAAAGGTCGCTCTGTTTCAGGAGGTACTCAAAAATTAAAAGCCTGGAATAATTTACTGGAACGCCTAAACAAACCATAAGAAAAAACTCAACGACATTTTACAATCCTCTCTGGTTAAAAAAGAGGGAGTAAAAAATAAAAAAGGACGAACATCATGAGTTTAAATAAACAGATGGTACTCTTCATTGTATCGCTACTACTCATCCTGCTGGTTGGTACATTTAGCTTAAATTTAAGTAATACGAAACACTTTTTACAAGATCAACTCCATTCTCACGCCCAGGATACTGCAACGTCTCTGGGTTTGTCCCTTAGTACCCTTACCGATCCTAATGATATTTCCAGCATGGAAACCATGATTAATGCCGTTTTTGACCGAGGCTACTACTCCAATATTACTCTGAAAGATGTTGAAGGAAAGATTCTTTACCAAAAGACGAACGCTAAAAAAATGGACGCCGTACCTTCCTTTTTTATCAATGCAATTCAACTGTCTACTCCCACAGCTGAAGCACTTGTACAATCTGGATGGATGCCGATTGGAACACTCTCTGTTACCAGTCATGCTGGGTACGCTTACATTGAATTATGGAAATCAACCACAACTCTGCTCACCTGGTTCTTAATTTCCGCCATCATTGCCATCCTCATTATTATTATTGTTCTAAAGATGATGCTTAAACCCCTTAAAAAAATGGAGGCACAAGCATGCGCTATTGTCCAAAAAGAGTATCTTATCCAAGACGAACTTCCCAAAACAACTGAATTTCAAGAGGTGGTATGCGCCATGAATACCATGGTAACCAAATTAAAAACCGTCTTTGAACGTGATGCGATTACTGTTGAAAAATTGCAAAAAATTGCCTATCAAGATACCGTTACGGGTCTGCATAACCGCCGTCATTTTGAAATGATGATTGATAGTTTACTGGACCCTAAAAATGAATGCGTTGCAGGGACTGTTTTTTTATTACAAATACAAAATCTAAAAAACATTAATGAAAAATATGGCTATATCATGGGCAATAAAGTAATGCGAGCCCTTGCAGACACTATGCAAGCTCACCTACGTCATAACAACAGTTTATTTGCCCGACTAAATGGTACAGAGCTGATTGCAGTACTGCCCAACTCTCAGGCCGAACAAATTGGCCCTCAAGCCGAACAAATTGTCCAAAGCCTGCCCAACATTCTAAAAGAGCTCTCTGCTGAAGAAGCACAAAGTAGCTTATCCGCAGCCTATTTACATTACGAACCCGAACAAAGCCGAACAGCCTTACTAGCCAACCTGGATTTTGCTATCAATCAAGCCAGTCAACAAGGCCAAAACCAAGTTTTCTTTTATAAAACCGATACCAAAAATCAGGCACAAAATTTATCATGGGATAAAATGCTGAACCAAGCCTTTTTTGAAGAACGCTTTATACTGTTTCAACAAAGTTCTTATGATAAAAACCGTGAAATTTATGACCAGGAAGTGCTTATTCGCTTAACCGATGTAAAAGGCACTATCCGTACAGCAGGTTATTTTATGCCTGCTGTAGAACAACTCAATCGAATTGAAGAAATTGACAAGCTAGTTATTCAACTTTCAATACAATACCTGAGCATGCAAGTTGCAAACCACTCGATTGCCATCAACCTTTCTAAGTCCGTATTAGAAAACGTTATGTTTAAAAAATGGTTACTTAAAACTCTTAAGGCTTCCAGTGAAATCACATCGTCCATCTCTTTTGAAATGCCAGAACGTCTTGTTTCAGAAGAAAAAGGGGTGTCATGGCCTCTTATTAACGAATTAAAACAACTGGGTGTCGGATTTGGTATTGATCACTTCGGTTGTCGCCTTAGTAATGTAAACTACCTTCAGGATTTACGCCCAGAATACATAAAGCTAGACCCCTCTTTCAGCAAAGCCATTACATCAGATGAACAAACACAAAATTATGTATCAAGTTTATGTGAATTGGCCGATAGCCTAGACATTAAAGTCATTGCAATGGCGATTGAAAATGAGGTTCAACAAAAAGAGTTTGCATCCTTAGGTGTTAAATACTTCCAAGGCTATTATTATGGTGCTCCTTCGGCTCTTATAGCACGTAAATCTCTTTAAACTCAACCCTTAAAAGAGACACTCAAAACACATGGCTGAAAAACAAAACAACGAAAAGCTCAAGGTGAAAAAAAATAAGGTTCAAACTGAAGAAAACCTATCCACTTCAGAAGAAGAGATTGAACAGGTTGCACAAAAGTCATCCAGTTCAGAGTTCTGCAGTCCACTATTAGACTGCCTGGTCGTCTACACCAAGCTCAATCGTCAGACATTCTCCAAAGATGCTCTCATTGCAGGACTGCCAATTGAAAAAGAGGGCATCTCTCCTAAAATATTTACTCGGGCAGCAGAACGGGCTAATTTAATCGCTCGCTTTAAGGAGCGACCTATTGAAAACATTTCAAATTTAGTCCTTCCCTGTATCCTCATACTTAAAGAGAATCAAGCTTGCCTTCTTGAACACATTGATCTACATTCCAACACCGCAAGAATCATTCTTCCTGATGCCTCAGAAGGAACGCTTCAAGTTGACCTAGCCAAACTGAAAGAAGATTACTCCGGCTATGCCGTCTACCTAACCACCAAAATGCACAGTGATAAAAAATCTGAAAATCTACTTGGATTTCAGGATGGACACTGGTTCTGGAGTACACTTTGGGCTTCCAAAGCCATTTATCGGGACGTGTTAATTGCTTCCATCGTCATTAATATTTTTATTTTGGCCAACCCCCTGTTTGTTATGAATGTCTATGACCGTATTGTGCCAAACAATGCGATTGAGTCATTATGGGTGCTCGCTATTGGCGTCAGTGTTGTCTACTTATTTGATGTGCTCTTAAAATATTTACGCTCTTATTTTTTAGAAGTCGCGGGCAAAAAAAGCGATGTCATTATGTCTGCCAAACTGTTTGAACAAACGCTCGGGCTTACCATGGCCAATCGAAGTGGCTCCATTGGGGCGTTTGCCAATACCCTAAAAGAGTTTGACAGCATTCGTAATTTTTTTACCTCTGGTACCATTGCCTCTTTGGTTGATTTGCCTTTTACCATTATTTTCTTGCTGGTTATTTTTTACATTGCCGGCCTAATTGTTTTAGTTCCAGTTACCATCATTTTAATCATTATGATTTACAGCCTTTTATTAAAGGGACCAATACAGCGTAGCATTGAAGCCTCTTTTCTTGCCAACAACCAAAAAAATGCGGTACTGATTGAAACACTGACTGCGATTGATACGATTAAATCTTTAGGCGTCGAAGCACGTTCACAATGGAAATGGGAACAAGCCATTGGTGAAATTGCAAAAGCCAGTCTTAAATCTAAAATGTTACAAAGCTCCATCTCCAGAATGACTGGATTTATGCAACAAATCAGTACCGTTGTGATTGTTTTGACGGGGGTCTATTTTATTACCGCAGGTGAATTAACGATGGGGGGCTTAATTGCGACCGTTATGCTTAGCCAAAGAGCCATTGGTCCTATGGGGCAATTTGCAAACCTCACCTCTTCTTACTCTCAAACCAAAACCGCATTAGAGTCCTTGAATGAACTTATGCAAAAAGAAATTGAGCGCCCCACAACAAAACATTTTATTCAACACCCCTGTTTTGAAGGTCGAATCGAATTTAACAACGTCAGCTTTACCTACCCAGGTGAAACCAAACGAGCTCTAGACCGAGTCAGCTTTGTGATTGAAGCAGGAACCAAAGTGGGTATTATTGGCCGTATAGGATCCGGAAAATCCACCATTGAAAAATTAATTTTAGGGTTTTATCAAGTGGATGAAGGCTCTATTTTAATCGATGGCATCGATATTACTCAATTAGACCCCGCAGAGCTTAGGCATAACATCAATTATGTTCCTCAAGACATCACTTTATTTAGTGGCGATGTTCGTGACAATATCTCTTACAAAGCCCCTTACATAGACGACAGTGCTATTTTAAAGGCATCAAAACTTGCTGGCGTAGATGATTTTATCAAGCAACATCCTTCTGGCTATAGTTTACGTATTGATGAAGGCGGTAAATCCTTATCAGGCGGTCAGCGTCAAAGCATCGCGGTTGCACGTGCACTGCTATTGGAATCACCTATTTATCTATTTGATGAACCCACCAATGCAATGGATGCAAAAACCGAACAAATCATGATCAACCGACTGAAACAAGGGACACAAAAAAGCACCATACTTCTGGTAACCCATAAAATGAGTTTATTGCAACTCGTTGACCGCTTAATGGTCGTGGATAACGGAAAAATAATCGCCGACGGCCCGAAACAAACGGTATTAGAAGCCCTTAAAACAGGCAAAATAAGCAAAAAGAAAGCCTCATGAAAAAGCACATTGAAAAACAAGCCCCACAAGAAAACAGACCGCCTTCTGCTACTAAAAATGACAAGGTCGAAGTGCAAAAACAAGCCCGTTCCCTAGCACCAGAAGAACAAATGCTGGCAAAAGAAAGGGAACAAAAAGAAAAAATTATTGCCCGCGACATTGAATTCATGTCCAGCTTAAGTCAAGCAGCACTCGAAAAACCCACTGCCAAGTCTCAATGGCTGGTTTGGGTAATCTTACTGGTTGTCATTTGGCTGATCACTTGGGCCAATTATGCTGAACTGGATAAGATTGTACGTGGTGAAGGAAAAGTCGTTCCCTCCAGTAAAATACAAGTTATTCAGAATTTGGAAGGTGGTATCGTTGAAGATATTTTTATCCACACGGGTGACAATGTCAAAAAAGGGCAAACATTAATGAAACTGGATAATACCCAATTTTCAAGCTCCTTTGATGAAAGCGAAATAAAAGAAGCGCAACTCATGGCACGCGCTCAGCGCTTAAAGGCGGAAGCATTTAACAAGCCATTCAAATTGGATAAGGCAGAAAACGCCCGGATCCAAGACCTTTATAATCGAGAGTACCATTTATATAACGCCCGTTTAAAACAACATAAAACCAATGATTTAATTATTTCAGAACAAATTGAACAGAAAAAACTGGAGCTGAAAGAGGCAAAAAACCAACTTAAACAGTTACAGCGCTCTCATGAACTCTTAAAACAAGAAGTTGCACTCACCCAGCCGTTAGTGGATCTTGGCATTGCCTCCCATGTTGATTTATTAAAACTGCAGCGAGAAGAAAATGAAGCCTATTCCAAACTAAAATCAGTGGAATACAGTATCCCAAAACTCAAATCCATTATTTCAGAATTTCGATCCAAACGAGTTGAAGCCAAAGAAGTACTCATGAATGAGGCTCATGAAGAACTCAATATGGTGTTAGCCGAAATTGGTCAAATTGAAAAGTCCAAAACCGCTCTTGCAGACCGTGTTATTCGAACAGAAATAAAGTCTCCGGTCAATGGAACCATTAAACAAATCTTTATCAATACCATTGGTGGCGTTGTACAACCTGGCAGTGATATTATTGAAATTGTTCCTGATGATGATACGCTTGTACTTGAAACCAAAATCTTACCTGCTGATATTGGCTTTATTTACAAAGGCCTTACGGCAAAAGTAAAATTTACCGCTTATGATTTTGCAATTTATGGCGGGCTGGATGGTACCGTGACTCAAATATCGGCCGATACGATTACCGATGAAGAAGGAAACAGCTACTACATTGCCCGCATTGAAACCAATGAAAACCACCTTGGCACTCCCGATAATCCGCTTTATTTATTACCTGGAATGACCGCCAGCGTTGATATTATTGTTGGCAAGCATACATTGCTTGACTACCTTTTAAAACCTATCATTAAAGCTCAAGAACTGGCTTTAAGGGAATCATAAATAAATTTATACTCCCAACGAACCAATTTTATATAATATACTTGCTATATAAGTACATTTAAACCAAGCCATGATTTAATGAAACATTAAAATACCCAAAGGCTAACTGCATAAATGAAACGTCCTTTAATTTTTATACAAACACCCAATGCCTTAAAAAATTGGCTTTCGGCGTGTGGGTCTAATGCAAAAGTGCTGTATGAACTGGACACCCTTAACCAACGGTTTCACTCTGATAATGTCATTTTATTAATTCAACTTTCAGAACACGCCACCCCTGAAACACTTAAACAACTTAGCCAACAAGGCTTTAATATACTTGCTTTTAGCGATGATCCTTCTAACCAAGAAGGACTCGAACTTTTCAAGCTGGGAATTAAAGGCTACCTTAATACGCATGCAACTGTCGAAAGAATCCAACAAGCCCTTAATACCATTGAAGCAGGCAGTATTTGGTTAGGACAGTCGATTATGCAGGCAATGATCCATCAGGTAGAACAAACACCCATAAAAAATGAAGACTGGAAAACACGACTTACTGCACGAGAAAACCAAGTCGTAGAACAAATACTTAAAATGAAAGGAAACCGAGAAATTGCCAGAGATCTTGATATTACTGAACGCACCGTCAAATCACACATACACAATATATTCGAAAAATTAAATGTTTCTGACCGCCTAGCCTTGGCTTTAAGAATACACAACTGGTAGAATTACACAAATTTACTTATTAGAAAAATGGATGCACCTATGAAAATACGATTATCACACGCTAAACTGCTGATAACACTCAGTGGGGTTATAACGTTATTTAGCATGACCCACAGCACATTCGCAATGGATCTTGCCACAACCGTTGAAGATGCGATTCTACATAATCCTGAGTTTCGTGAACAACTAAAAATACATCAAGGAGTTAAGTCTGATTTAAAAGGAGCCAAAGGTAGCTGGTATCCTAAAATTGACTTAAGTGCAGGAATCGGATTAGAAGAAACGGATCGACGAGGATTTGCAGAAACCAGCCTAACCCGAACCGAAGCAAGTTTACGCTTAACAGAAAATATTTTTGAGGGCTATGCAACAGTCAATGAAATTTCCCGCCAAAAGGCACGTTTAGATGCAGCGGGATATTCTGCACAAGCAACAGCAAATAAAATTGCGCTTGATATGGTCACCGCTTATATTGATTTGGCCAAACAACAGGACTTAATGAAACTTGCGATTAAAAGCAAATCCACTCATGAACGTATTTTAGATCAAATTCAACAACGTACCGAAGCAGGTATTGGTAATCAGGTTGAAGTGGATCAAGCCAAAGCGCGTTTAGCACTATCCAATTCAAATTTAGTGGCAACCCGAAATAATTACATGGATGCCCGAACACGCTTTCAACGTGTGCTTGGACGAATGCCTGAAACACAACTGTTAAAACCGACCATGCAATTCCAGTTTCCAGAAACGCTGGACGAAGCGATTAACATTGCTCTGACCGAGCATCCCACTTTACGTTCAGCCAATGCTGACATTGCTGAAGCTCGAGCACAACATGCCACCGCAGCACAACCATACTATCCTCGCATTGATCTTGAATTACAAAAAACTCTGGACAACAACCTAAATGGGTTTGAAGGTAAAAACCATAACTTACAAGCCATGTTAAGACTACGATACAATCTTTATAATGGAGGAAAAGACGTTGCCGCCAGAGATACAACTGCCAGTGGCATTCAACAAGCGACAGAAATTCGTAATAACTCCCGTAGACAAACCATTGAAAATCTAACCTACGCTTGGGCCGCTCAGGAGTATTTAAACGAACAAATGGTCTATATTGATCAACACATTCAACTCACTTACGACACCCTACAAGGTTACCGTAAACAATTCAGCCTAGGTCGCCGCTCACTGCTCGATTTGCTCAATACCGAAAATGAATACATTAGTGCACAACTAACACAAATTGAAACAGAAGCGGATCTCAATACAGCACAATACCGAACGCTTAATGCTATGGGAAAACTTCTCGAAGCACTTAATATTAATATCAACTATGCAACCGTTGATACAGACTACTCTCAAGAATAATTTTTCTTCCTTCTCCTTGTTTGCAAATAACTTGTTTATGGCACTCTATCTATTGTAATAACCCTTTCCTTTACCCCCCCTTAAAGAAGCTCTACACACTGGTCGATAAGGCCAAATAAATTTGCCATCCCCCCATGAACATAACACTCACTCCTGCAAATCGACGAACCCAGATATTACGCGATAACCTTGTAAAGTAGAATGCAAAAACGCCCATTAGCAGTAAATTTGGTAACGTTCCTATTCCAAAAGCCAACATAACTAACGCACCATCGACTGCACCGCCAGAACTCATCGCCATAATTAACATACTGTAAACTAAGCCACACGGTAGCCCCCCCCAAACCAAGCCATACAGCCATGCTTGTGGCCATGTTTTAACCCGTCCAAATCGCTTCGTATAAGGTACAAGTTTGTGCCAAATGATGTGACCCATTTTTTCTAATACGACAATACCAAACCACCACCCCCCCAGATAAAGCCCCAAAGCAATCATAAATAACCCTGCCACAAGTTGTAACACTTGCTGTGCAGGAAGAAATGTCGCCAAAGAACCCAAAGAGGCACCTAAAAAGCCAAACAAAGCACCTATCAAAACATAACTAAACAACCGGCCAGCATTATAAGCAACCTGATAAGGCAACATTCGCCACCAACTGGCCTGTATTTTTGGCTCTAAACTAAAGGTTAAAGCGCCGACAACCCCGCCACACATACCCAAACAATGTACGCCACCTAAAAAACCGACGATAACGGCTGTTACTAAAATTGAATCCAAATAATTAATACTCTTTAAATAAAGGCTTTATACGCTATGAAACCATTTGAATCATAACGCACGATAACTTAATGCTTCAGCAATATGCTGACTGGCTACATCCTCCTCCCCAGACATATCTGCCAGCGTTCGTGCAATTCGTAAAATACGGTGATACCCTCTTGCAGATACCCCTAACTGATTCACGGCACGCTCCAAAATAGACTGACTGGCACCATCCAAGCGCACAAGTTCTTGCAACGCTTTGACACTCAAGGACGAATTTAAGCAACCTTGACGTTGCCGTTGTTTTTCCCTAACCTTTATCACTCTCTTCCGAACCACTGCACTGCTTTCCCCTCCCTTTCCTTCTCCTTGCAAATCTGATAGATTAACGGGAGGCACTTCTAAGTGAAGGTCAATTCGATCTAACAAAGGCCCTGATATTTTGCGTTGATAACGATGAATTTGCTCAGGGGTATCCGTACAACGCCCCAGCGGATCATCTGCAAAAAATCCTGACGGAGAGGGGTTCATCGCGGTAACAAGTAAGCAATCAGCAGGAAAACGCACCTGCTGATTCACTCGTGAAATATCAACATACTTTGATTCTAAAGGCTCTCTGAGTGCTTCTAAAGCATTATGGTTAAACTCTGGCAACTCATCTAAAAATAAAATTCCACAATGAGCTAATGATATCGCTCCTGGCTTAGGATAAGAGCCTCCACCAACCAGAGCTGCCGCAGAAGAAGTGTGGTGGGGGCTAATGCAGGTTCGCTGATAAAAACAATCACGGTCAATATTAACTCCCGAAATGGATTTAATTGCGGCAGATTCAATCGCTTCCTCCTGCATTAAAGGGGGTAACAACGTTGTTAAACGTGCTGCTAACATACTTTTTCCTGAGCCTGGCGGCCCAACCATCATCAAGGAGTGATGACCACTTGCACAAATTTCCAAAACACGCTTAGCTTGATACTGACCTTTTACATCCGACAAGTCATCAATATAGTGAACATCTAAAACGGGCGCACGATCCAACAACGTATCAGGAAAGTCAATCGCCTTCTCTCCCAACAAGACTTGGCAAGCCTCTTTTAAACTCTTTACCAGAGTAAAATGAGGCGACTGTTGCTCTTTAGTTAAAGATATAAACGCTTCACTTTGATTGCCTACAGGTAAAACACAAACTTTCCGTGCATTTCTTGCTGCCAGAATGCCTGGAAGCGCTCCCTTAACAGGGCGCAAATCACCATTTAAAGCAAGCTCTCCAATAAACTCAAATTCCGACAATCTCAAAGGCTCTAACTGACCTGTTGCCACCAAAATGCCTATGGCAATCGGCAAATCATAACGTCCACCCGATTTTGGCAAATCAGCGGGGGCTAAATTAACCGTAATTCGCTTAGGAGGAAACTCAAACCCTGAACTGAGTAACGCACTACGAACACGATCCTTACTTTCTTTAACGGAGGCTTCAGGTAATCCCACAATTGAAAATGAAGGCAAGCCATTACTGGCATGAACTTCAACTGAAACAACTGGAGACTCAATGCCACTTAATGCTCGACTGGTGACCGCTGCAAGTTCCATATTAAAAAAATCCATTATAAATTAGACAATGACTTAGATTCTAGCTCTGAAACGGCCTTCTCAAGTGCTTCAAGTTTTAAACGTGTTTTAGCTAAGACACCTGATTGAATATCAAACTCTTCCCGACTAACCAAATCCATTTTTTCAAAAGATCGAGCCAAAATGCTTTTCATTTGATCTTGCATACCTTGAGGCATTTTTCCTGCCCCCTGAGGAATCACACTTGCTAAATTTTTTACCACTTCTTCCAACTGGTTCGGATTAAGCATACCTCTCTCCCAATACCTATTACTATTATTTAAACCCATAAGGAATAACAGACCATACTTAAAAACCTATATGAGCACATACAGAAAATCCAACTATACCTTGTTACCTCTTTTTATACTAGCTTTTGAATAAGTCCCTTAAAAAAGAGAAAATATTCAGATCCTCTTATTCATGTTAGAATCATATAAAAAAGTAGATATAAACAGAATTGAGATTCCATTTGTTAGTCAAGAAGGTCTAATCCCATTATGATCGTTGATATTCAAGATGCTCCCCAAAAAGCCACCCGTATTTTTGATCGCCTGATTGAAACGTTTAAAGAACAAAACATCAATCCGACGCCACTCAACTACTACGTTTGGTACCAATACGTCAAGGGCAACATTCCTGCTTTACGCCAAGAAATGGATGCCATCCTCAACGATCCCTTTGGGTATAACGACCGTGTTGGTAAACGCTTATATGACACTTACCTCGTCGATCAGGATGAAGATGGCTCTGAATTTGATCGTGCCTTCAGACGCCTGATTGAAGTAATGATTAGAAAAATGGATGCTTGGAGTGATCGACTCGAAAATCACACCCAAAAACTAGATGAATGCTCAACCAAGCTGTCAGACCCTAAACTGAACAGCGAAGAGATTCAACGCATTACCAATACCGTTATTGACACCGCTTCATCCATTAAAGAGAGCTCTTTAGCCGTTCAGAATGAAATGATTCACAGTACCGAGGCTGTTCAGGAGCTTCGTAAACAACTCATGGAAGCCAAAGCCGAAGCCTTAAAAGATGAGCTCACTCAAATTGGCAACCGAAAAGCATTTAATCACGCCATTGAAGAGCTCATACTAGAGGCACAAGACACACCAGAGTCATTATGTATGATCTTATGTGACATTGACCACTTTAAGCGCTTTAACGACACCTATGGCCACCTTGTCGGTGACAGCGTACTACGATATTTTGCAAATATTATGCAAAAAGACAAACAAGACAATGAAACCATCTGTCGCTATGGAGGCGAAGAATTTGCTATTTTATTAGCCAATACCAACTTAACTCTTGCAATTGAACGAGCAGAGAGTATTCGCAAAGCCATTCAGGAGGCACATTTAAAACGCAAAAACTCCTCTGAACCACTGACCACCATTACTGCCTCTTTTGGAGTGGCCAGCTACAAGGGTCAAGGAGAGGATGCAAAATCGTTTATTGAACGAACTGATAAAGCACTCTATCAAGCTAAAAAAAGTGGACGAAACTGCGTTATTGATGAAAAAAACATTGAAAGCAGTCAAAAGCCACCCATCTAAACAATCCCATTCTCTATCCTTTAGGTGCTTTAATCAATAAAGTGTCCACTCCCAACTTACGTAGTTCATTTCGTCGTTTATTCATTTTTAAACGGTCAGTAAAGGGGCCAACCCTTAAACGATAATAAGTTTGACTCCCTTTCGTTAAGGCCGAAACATCTAATATTTGCCCATGCTTTTCCAAACGTTTTTTCTCCTGCATCGCCACCTTTTCAGACCCAAATGAGCCTGCTTGAATATAATAAGGTTGCGCTAATTCAACAGAAATCAGCTCTGCTTCGACCACCACTTCTGTCTGACTTAATCCTTGATAAAAAGAGTAATGGTTTTGGGTTAAAACCTCTCCCTCCCCTTGTTTAACCCTATCTTGACTCTCTGGAACAACCACCTCATTAACCATAATACGCTCAGGTTGCCGTATTTCAGAACTCCGTTCATCAAGTTCTTCTGTTGGTTCTTTAAGCTCTGAAGCCGTTTTAAAAATGGTTTGAGAAGGTGTAGACTCGGACGATTTAACCCCTTTCAAAATAAAATGATTCACCACAAAAAATCCCGAAACCAAGAGCAAAGAAACCAGGGCACCAACTCCTAAAATAAAAAAACTAAAATTTTTTTCAGGTTCATTTGCCCTTTGTTGAGACTTACGCTGAAAAGACGGTTTACGACCATAACCATGACGATAATCTCGTGCCACTTTACATGGCCTCTGGTGCAGACACACCCAAAACGGATAATCCATTCTTAAGCACTTGCTTTACCGCTAAAATCAATGTTAAACGAGCATGACGTATTGTATTATCTTCCACAATAAATTGACTGGCATTATAGTAAGAATGTAATGCGTGAGCCAAATCTTTTAAATAATACGCAATTTGATGCGGTTCATACGCCAATGCTGCACGGGCGATAATCTCAGGATATTTTGCCAGCTCCGTTACAAGTTGAACCTCTTGCTCACTTTCCAAATACTCTAATGCCGCAAGTCCTGAAGGCAAATCAAAAACGTATCCCCTCTCTTCCGACTGTCTCAATACACGACAAATACGAGCATGTGCATACTGAATATAATAAACAGGATTTTCATTTGATTTAGAGACGGCCAAATCCAAATCAAAATCCATATGTTGTTCTGATTTACGTTGCACATAGAAAAAACGCGCCGCATCACACCCAACTTCATCTCGCAGTTCACGCAAGGTCACAAATTGACCACTGCGCGTAGACATCGCTAATTTTTCCCCCCCCTTATAAAGAATGGCAAATTGAACCAATAAGACCTCCAGTGCATCCGAATTGGTCTCCATCGCTTTCATCGCGGCTTTTACACGAGGAACATACCCATGGTGATCTGACCCCCAAATATCAATTAATAAATCAAACCCCCGTTCCAGCTTATTAAAATGGTAAGCAATATCAGAAGCAAAATAAGTTTTCAACCCATTCTCTCGCACGACCACACGGTCTTTTTCATCACCATAATCGGTTGACCTAAACCAGAGAGCCCCCCCTTTCTCATAAATTTTATCCGCTACTTGTAATCGCTCAATGGCTGCATCAATCACGCCTGTTTCCATTAATGCACGCTCAGAAAACCACTCATCAAATGTAACACCAAACGCTCTTAAATCCTCTTTAATATCAGACAAAATAGAGTTCACCGCAGCATTAAAAACCGCTTCATAATGCACAGCACCCAATAAGTTTTTAGCCTTAACAATCAAGTCATCAATATGCTTTTCTTTATCGCCATCTTCTTGTGCTTCATCAGGAAAGACACCCGCAAACACTTCCAAAGCCGTACGCTTTAAGGTATCACCAAACTGAACTTTTAACGACTCACTAATGGCATAAATGTAATCACCCTTATAACCATTACTTGGAAAATCAAACACTTCGCCACATAATGAAAGATAACGCAACCAGACAGAGGTTGCTAAAATATCCATTTGGCGCCCCGCATCATTCACATAATATTCTTTAGAAACCTTAAAGCCCGCCATCTCCAATAAGTTAGCCACACTTGCCCCATATGCCGCTCCACGACCATGTCCCACATGTAAAGGACCCGTTGGATTGGCTGACACAAACTCAACCAATACAGAACGACCTTGGCCAACATCACAACAGCCAAACGCCTCTTGCTGTTCTAATATTGCTTGCACCACTGCAAACTTAGCCGAATCTTTTACAAAAAAGTTAATAAAACCTGGCCCTGCAATTTCGACTCTCTCCACAATAGGATCATCTGCAACCAGTGCTACAATTTTTTCAGCCAACACTCTGGGAGGCATACCAGCTGCTTTGGTCAACATCATCGCCAAATTGGTTGCAAAATCACCGTGTGCTTTATCACGAGTATTTTCAACATTCACTCTTGGAGTAAGCGACTCAGGAATAATTTTCTGTGCTTTTAACTGTTGAACAACATCCGCCAATATTTGGGCAATTTTTTGTTTCATGGAAAACACTCTTTAAACTAGGTGGGTATAAGTACGTAAATAATGTATTATGCAACACACACAAAAACATAACTAATAAAAAATTAGGCCGATATTCTACTAAAATTTAATCGTGTTAAAAAATGAATTTCCTTTACTCCTCAGTAGTAAAGGATAGAAAACAAATAAAATCTATCAAAACTTGATTTCATAGTAGCAAAATTAAAAAAGGCTTTTCCAAATTAAATAGAAAAGCCTCAAATGAAAAGTTCAAACTCTTTAAGGGACTTATTCAGAGCTTCCTTAAACAAGATACAAAATACAATATCAATTATTCTTAATCATAATTGTATCGTACCATGACCTCAATATTAATGAGTTTAAAAATAAAACAGGTTCAAAAAATCACTTTTCAGAAACCCCCAATGCTCTAATAGACTCAACATTTAAATAGCGATCAACAGGCAAATTATTCGCCTTTTGGAATTGATTCATTGCCTTAATTGTTTGAGAACCAACAATACCATCAATTGGACCTGGGTTATATCCTTTTGCTTTTAATGCCTGTTGAATTTGCTTAATGCGTGAACGTGTCATATTCGTTTCACATAAAATTGAACGCCACTCCATTCTGCCATCTTCAACCAACTCTTGACGATAAACCGTTTTATAAACCGCAGGAATTTTTATCCGTTTTTCAGTTGGTTCTGATACTTTCACTTTCACTTTCATTTTTTGATAAACCGCAGGAATGTCAACTTTTTGAGTACTGGCAGGCTTAATAACAGTACGCTTAGTTACTGTTTTATACACAGCAGGTTCATGAACCAAACACATTTGGCGACCTGTTCTGGACTTCGTGCTCATGGTATTGTTATGAATTTCATGCCAAACCAACTCACCATCCGATTCAACAACTGTTTTTTTAATCACTTTATATTTAGCAGGAATGGTTCTACGAACTTCCTTGGCCGGTGCAACCTCCTTGCGAACTTGAACAACTTTGGTTACAGCCGGAATCGTAACCGTTTTCGTTGAAGCTGGCTTATCAATAACCCGTGTCGTAACCGTTTTATATTCAGCGGGTACATCAACTAAACACATAATTTCACCCGTAGCAGCATCAATTTTCTGAATCGGCCCTGTTCCTTTTTTCCATACCGTTGTCGCTGGCTTAACCAAGATTTTTTTAGTCTCGGTTCGGTACGTTGCAGGCACCTCAACAATTTTAGTGGATGCCTCCTGAACCACAACGGTTTCATTCACCGTTTCATATTGTGCAGGAAGCGTTTCAACCACATCATAAGCTTCACTAACGAGCACCTTCTCTTCTACCGTTTTATATTTTGGTGCTTTACGATGTTCATGGAAACACGTTCCTGCTTTTGCTCCAGCAATATCATCCGTTGAATGCTCTTTTGCAAATTTAATGACTTCTTCCGATACAATTGGACTGTTTTTAGAACGCGATTCACGCCATAATGTTCGCTCATCACGAACCAGTACTTTTACCTTTTCTGTACCATAAACAGCGGGTTTAGATACCAGTTTAGTGGTCGGACCCTTCACTTCAACCGTCTTTGTTTTCCACTGATATTTTGCTGGAGAAATGGTAATTTTTTCATCCGCTTCCTTAACCAGCACTTTTTCTGCAATGGTTTTATATTTGGCCGGTTGCCATACCCGTGCATAACACTCTCCTTTCTGTGCATTAGGAGGCAACAGTTCGGAGCACAGGTTTTGCAGACACTTTTCCCAGCTCTTGAACCTTCTGTTCTTTCTCCTTTAAAAAGGCTTCTTTTTGGCTTAAATCCATCTCTTTTTGACTTAAATTTGCTTCTTTTTCCTTCAATGTCATTGCTTGAGAATTAAGCATGGCCTGCCGATCATCAAGCTCTGTTTGTAAACGATTCGGTTCCTGAGTCGTAGAGCACCCTGATGAAAGCAACGCTGCGACAGCAATCGCAACGGGCGTAATTAACTGTAATTTTTTCATTTTAATACCAACCTCTCTATTTCCCTTAATAAATTAAATACATAAATATCCAAAATTAAATCATGACCACTTAATTTCATATTCTAGCCAGGCTACACTCGGGAATTTCAAATTAAAACTTAAGGAACCTCTGATTAATCACTTCCTTAACCTCTCTTTTTAATGGCTTAATAAGTTAATGGCTTAACTTTTTCTAACATAAAACAAAAGCTACATTCATGAATACGCATTTAAGCTAAGCCTAAACAAGACTATACCTCAAGAGTCCCACTATTTAAAATTAAATATTTAATTTTTAAAATTTTTCCCCTTTCCTCTTAATCAAAGACATCTTTTTCCATATAAAATATTTAAGAGTCACGGTCTTTCCGTTAGAATAGCGGGTTAACTTCCAAAATTAAAACATAATGATGCCCAAATGACGCAACGCACCCAACGTTTACATTCCCTAAAAACACTTCTTAGTGAGCGCATCGTTGTCCTAGATGGTGCAATGGGCACAATGATACAAAATCGACATTTAACGGAAGAGGAATTCAGAGGGGAGCGTTTTGCTGACTACCCTATAGACATTAAAGGCAATAATGACATCCTTGTCATAACCAAACCCGATGTCATTCGAGACATTCATTTAGACTTTTTGCGTCAAGGCGTTGATATTTTAGAAACCAACTCCTTCAATGCCACCACCATTGCACAAGCCGATTACGACATGGAAGCATATGTCACCGAAATCAATATCCAGGCAGCTAAAGTCGCACGAGAAGCTTGTGATATTGCCGAAACAGAAGACGGCAAACCTCGGTTTGTCGCAGGTGTCATTGGGCCAACAAATCGAACAGCATCCATCTCACCCGATGTTAATGACCCTGGCTACAGAAACACCCGTTTTGATGAATTAGTCACCGCATTTAAACAAGCCACTACCGCCTTATTAGAGGGGGGAGCCGATACCATTATGATTGAAACGGTATTTGATACGTTAAATGCAAAAGCCGCTATTTTTGCCGTCAAAGAGGTCGAAGAAGAGCTAGGCTATGACATTCCCATCATGCTCTCCGGCACCATCACCGATGCATCAGGGCGAACGTTATCCGGCCAAACAACCGAAGCCTTTTACAATGCCATCGCCCATGCAAAACCGCTTTCGGTTGGCCTCAACTGTGCATTAGGCCCTCAAGAATTACGACCGTATGTAGAAGAACTCAGTCGCGTATGCGAATCCTATGTATCCATTCACCCCAATGCCGGTTTACCAAATGAGTTTGGTGAGTATGACGAAACCCCAAAAGAGATGGCAGAAGAGATTGCTGTTTGGGCTGAAAAGGGCTGGATTAACATTATTGGTGGCTGTTGTGGCACCACTCCCGATCACGTACAAGCCATGGCAGAAGCCGCCCAAAAGTTCCCTCCCCGTCAATGCCCCAATATTCCTCCCGCCTGCCGATTATCTGGTTTAGAACCATTAAATATTGATGATCATTCTCTGTTTGTCAATGTCGGAGAGCGCAACAACGTAACCGGTTCCGCCAAATTTAAACGCCTTATTATTGAAGACAACTATGACGAAGCCATTGAAATTGCAGTAAAACAGGTTAATGATGGGGCACAAATCATCGATGTTAATATGGATGAAGGCATGCTGGACGCTAAAGCCTGCATGCATAAATTCTTAAACCTACTGGCCTCCGAACCCGAAGCGTCTCGAGTGCCCATTATGATTGACTCTTCAAAATGGGAAGTCGTTGAGGCAGGGCTAAAATGCATTCAGGGCAAAGGGGTCGTCAACTCCATCTCACTTAAAGAAGGAGAAGAGGCCTTTATTCACCATGCCAAACTGGTCAAAAAATACGGCGCCGCCGCCATTGTCATGGCGTTTGATGAGGACGGACAAGCGGATACCTTTGAACGTAAAATTGAAATTTGCAAACGCTCTTATGATGTACTGACCCAAAAAGTCAATTTTTTACCGCAAGACATTATCTTTGATCCCAATATTTTTGCGGTTGCCACTGGCATAGAAGAGCACAATAATTATGGCATGGACTTTATTCATGCCGTAGCATGGATAAAGGCCAACTTGCCTTATGCGAAAATTTCGGGTGGCGTTTCCAATGTCTCTTTTTCTTTTCGTGGTAATAATCCTGTGCGTGAGGCGATTCACTCAGTCTTTCTTTACCATGCAATCAAAGAAGGCATGGACATGGGCATTGTCAATGCAGGGCAAATGGCTATTTATGATGACCTGCCGGTAAAATTGCGAAAAGCCGTTGAAGATGTCATTCTCAATACCGATCCCGAAGCGGGAGAACGTTTACTGGACGTTGCCGCCGAATTTAGAGGGGACGGCACCGCGGCTAGCAAAGAAGCCGACCTATCCTGGCGAAAAGCCCCGATTGAAAAGCGCATTGAACATGCACTGGTTCGAGGAATCACCGACTTTATTGAAGAAGATACAGAAGAAGCACGCCAAAAATTAGGTGCCCCTATTCACGTCATTGAAGGCCCTTTAATGGATGGCATGAACGTCGTTGGCGACCTGTTTGGTGCTGGTAAAATGTTCCTTCCCCAAGTGGTCAAATCGGCCCGGGTTATGAAACGTGCCGTGGCCTACCTTGACCCCTTTCTTGCTGCTGAAAAAGATTCTGGACAAGTACGTGGAAAAATCATCATGGCCACAGTGAAAGGCGACGTGCACGATATTGGCAAAAACATTGTTGGTGTCGTATTACAGTGTAATAACTTTGACGTCATTGACTTAGGCGTCATGGTGCCCGCTGAAACCATTTTAGACACCGCCATAAAAGAAAAAGCAAATGTGATTGGTCTGTCAGGCCTGATTACGCCTTCTTTAGAAGAGATGGTCAATGTCGCCAAATTAATGCAAGAGCGTGGCATGAACCTACCGTTACTGATTGGAGGCGCCACCACCTCTAAAGCCCATACGGCGGTTAAAATTGAACCCCAATACGAACACCCAGTCGTCTATGTTAAAGACGCTTCCCGTGCAGTTGGGGTCACACAAAGCCTTATCTCCAATGAACTGAAAACCGAATTTGCAACCAAAATTAAAGCCGAGTATCAATCAGTACGGGAAGAGCGTAACGCGCGTGCCAAGCAAGTCAAACGAATCCCGATCTCGAAAGCACGAGAAAACCCCTCCATTCAAGAAGAAGAGTGGGCAGACTTCATCCCCGTTAAACCCACTTTTTTAGGCACAAAAGTCATCGAAAATTTTTCACTGCAAACCTTACTTGAGCGATTTGACTGGTCTCCTTTTTTTCAATCATGGGAGCTACACGGTCTCTACCCACGAATTTTAGATGACAGAGTAGTTGGTAAAGAGGCAAAAAAACTCTTTGCCGATGCCCAAATTATGCTTAAAAAAATCATCGATGAAAAGTGGTTAACAGCCAAAGCCATTTATGGATTTTACCCTGCCAACCGTATAGGGGATGATATTGAAATCTACACAGATGATTCTCGCACAGAAGTACTATGTCGCTTTCATCACTTACGCCAACAAGCCGAAAAAAAACGGGGGGGGGCAAATCATTGCCTTTCTGACTTTATCGCACCAAAAGAGATTCAAGGCGTGGCAAGCGGCATTCAGGACTACATTGGTTTTTTTGCTGTTACCGCCGGTATCGGCATTGATAAGCACGTTGAACAATTTGAAAAAGAGCTTAATGATTACGATGCCATTATGCTCAAGGCTCTCGCTGACCGCTTTGCCGAAGCATTCGCTGAAACACTGCACGAAATAGTTCGAGTTAAAGAGTGGGGGTATGCCCCTAGCGAACAACTCAGCAATGAAGAACTCATTAAAGAGCGCTATCAAGGCATACGCCCCGCAGCGGGCTACCCTGCCTGCCCCGATCACACCGAAAAAGGCATCCTTTGGTCACTCCTCAAACCAGATGAAACAATTGGGTTACACATTACAGAAAGTTTTGCAATGACACCCACAGCAGCCGTATCTGGTACCTACTTTGCCCACCCCAAAGCACGCTACTTTGGTGTAGGTTCCATTGGGCGAGATCAAACAGAGGATTATGCCAAACGCAAAGACTGGAGCATTAAAGAAGCCGAAAAATGGCTCGTCCCTAACTTGGGTTATGATCCTGAAGACTTTGCCACTTAAAAAAATCAAATCTATCGAACATAAAAAAGAAAAGAGGGGGGGGGGGAGATTTTTTTATTTTTAAAAACCAAATCTGTTCTAAAAATACCCTCAACCAATAGCCCCCCTTCAGTCTCATACGAGTTCTATATAAGAAGCGCGATTTAAACCTATCAATTTCTGCTATTTTCATTATAATACTTTCTTTTTCAATTCCTTAGCATACAACCACCTTCGATTCATTTAATCAATCGACTGGTTACACTTCGGTACCATTTCGTCAATTTTAGAGAGCCTCATTCATGACAATGCAACCTATTCGCAATATCGCAATTATTGCCCATGTTGACCACGGAAAAACCACCTTGGTAGATCAACTTTTAAAACAATCTGGAACCTTGGACGAACGTAAGGATATGGGTGACCGAATGATGGACTCTAACGACCTTGAAAAAGAGCGTGGTATCACGATTCTGTCTAAAAATACAGCCGTCAAATGGAAAGACTATCGCATCAATATTGTTGACACCCCAGGCCATGCCGATTTTGGTGGTGAAGTTGAACGTATTTTATCCATGGTTGATTCGGTTTTATTATTGGTTGATTCGGTTGAAGGCCCAATGCCACAAACCCGTTTTGTAACCGAAAAAGCCTTGGCACAAGGCTTAAAACCCATTGTTGTTATCAATAAAATTGACCGCCCTGGTGCACGCCCTGACTGGGTTCTAGATCAAACCTTTGACCTGTTTGATCGTTTGGGTGCCACCGACGAACAAATGGATTTTGATGTAATTTACGCATCCGGACTCAATGGCTTTGCAGGCTATGATGAAACCGTCACCGAAGGCAATATGGAACCGGTATTCCAAACCATCGTCGATAAAGTTTCCCCCCCTGATGTTGATCTGGACGGCCCATTCCAACTGCAATGCATCTCACTGGATTACGACACCTATAAAGGCGTGATTGGTACTGGACGCATTAAACGTGGTTCCGTTCAAGTCGGCATGCCCGTTAAAATTTTGGATAATGAAGGCAACACTCGCAATGGTAAATTTGCTGAAATCTTTGGTTATCATGGACTGGAACGTATTAATATCAATGAAGCCCATGCCGGTGATATTATTGCCTTCTCTGGCTTTGACCCGCTCAACATTTCAGAAACCATTTGTGATCCAAACCACCCTGAGCCACTACCCGCCCTAACGATTGATGAACCAACGGTAAGCATGACATTTCAGGTAAACGACTCACCTTTTGTTGGCAAAGAAGGTAAATTATTAACCTCTCGCCAAATTCGTGAACGCTTAGACAAAGAACTCTTAACCAACGTGGCATTACGTGTTGAAGAGACCGAAGATGCCAATAAATTCCGTGTTTCAGGTCGCGGTGAACTTCACCTATCTGTTTTAATTGAAACCATGCGTCGTGAAGGATTTGAAATGGGCATCTCTCGTCCCGAAGTGATCTTCCGTGAAATTGATGGAGAAATGCAAGAGCCTTATGAAAACCTAACCGTTGATATCCCTGAAGAGTCTCAAGGCGCAATCATGGAAAAACTCGGTGAACGTAAAGCTGAAATGCAGGACATGGTACCAGATGGTCATGGTCGCGTACGTATTGACTTTATTATCCCTTCTCGTGGATTAATTGGCTTCCGCACTGAATTTATGACCGCAACCCAAGGAAATGGGCTAATCTTTTCAAGCTTCTCTCATTACGGCCCCCAGTTTAAAGGAACATTAGGAGAACGCACCAATGGCGTCCTAATCTCAATTGGTCAAGGCAAAGCCTTAGCCTTTGGGTTATTTGGGCTTCAAGATCGTGGGCGTTTATACATTGGACACGGTGATGAAGTATATGAAGGCATGATTATTGGATTACACAGTCGCCAAAATGATTTAACAGTGAACCCATTAAAAGGAAAACAACTGACCAATATGCGTGCATCAGGAACGGATGAAGCCTTAACCTTAACACCGCCTATCCGTTTTTCTCTTGAACAGGCACTTGAATTCATTGACGACGATGAGCTGGTTGAAGTGACACCAGAGAGCATTCGTATCCGTAAAAAAATATTAACTGAAAGCGGACGTAAACAAGCCTCTCGCAAAAAGAAATAACCCCCCACCTTCAAACCATTTATAAAAAACCAGCTAAAGCTGGTTTTTTATTATCTATAAGCTTTTCTCCAAAAGTACTTTTCAGGTACACTGTATCTCAAAATCATTGCGAGAAAAAGCGTATGTCCCTCACTAACATTCTTTATCCTCCAATTAAACCTTTCGTACAACACAGCTTACAAGTTGACCATACTCACGTATTGCATATTGAAGAATGTGGCAACCCTAAAGGCATTCCGGTTATTTTTATTCATGGTGGTCCTGGAGCTGGTTACAATGCAATTCATCGACAATTTTTCAATCCAGATCAATACCGAATCATTCTTTTTGACCAAAGAGGTTGTGGCCAATCTAAGCCTCATGCCTGCCTAACCAATAATACTACCGCCCACCTTATTGAAGATATGGAAAAAATACGTCGTCATTTACACATTGATAAATGGCTATTATTTGGAGGCTCTTGGGGATCAACACTCTCATTACTCTATGCTCAAACCTATCCTGAACGAGTATTTGGCCTCATTTTAAGAGGCATCTTTCTTTGCAGGGAAGAGGATATTCACTGGTTTTATCAATCGGGTGCCAATCGCTTTTTCCCTGAATATTGGGAAGATTTTATCGCCCCAATTCCGCCAGAAGAGCACCACAATATGGTTAGTGCATACTACAAGCGACTCACCAATAATAATGAAATTGCACGTATGCGTGCAGCCGAGTCATGGTCAGTCTGGGAAGGAAGAACCTCCCACTTACAAACTGACCCGAATACCGTTGATCAATTTAGCGACCCCTATCACGCACTGGCACTGGCTCGTATTGAATGCCATTATTTCCAGCACTATGCCTTTATTGAATACAACCAAATTTTAAGCCATGCAGATTCTATTGCACACCTACCTACTCATATTATTCAAGGTCGCTACGACATGGTTTGCCCGATTAATCAGGCCATTGAATTGTATAATCGCTTACCTAAAGCGCAATTAACCATTTGCAACCATGCTGGTCATTCTGCAATGGAACTTGAAATCGCACATGCACTCGTGCTGGCAACCGATCAATTTATCATCACCTTAAAAACACAATGATTTGCCTGATTCAGCGAGTACGTCATGGCAAGGTTACCGTACAACAAAAAACCATTGGAAGCATTCAAAAAGGACTTGTCGTTCTTATTGGTTTTCAACGCAATGATACACCCGAGCATGTTTTTAAAATGAAACAAAAACTATTAAATTATCGAGTATTTACTGATCAAAATGACAAAATGAACCTCAACATTCAACAAGTACAAGGCGAACTGCTTCTCGTCCCACAATTTACCTTGGCAGCAGAGACTCAAAAAGGATTACGACCCAGTTTTTCAAGCGCGGCTTCTCCTCAAACCGCAGAATCCCTTTTTAATCTTTTTGTGAAAAACCTAAAACAAGCCTACCCTTTTATCCATACCGGCCAGTTTGGTGCAGACATGCAAGTCAGCTTAACCAATGATGGTCCCGTTACCTTTTGGCTAGAAGTGTAACCCTGATTGGCTTTTTTAAGATGGTGCCACACCATTACTTAAAATTAGTCATTGAATTTAATTCATAAGGCATTAAACTGGTTCTTTGATTTTGATAAAAGCTAAAGACCAAGCATGCCAAGTGTCTCTCAAGAAAACCCCTTAATTCTAGTTGTTATTCAAAACAAAGACGTTCGCTTGGCTGCAACAAAAGAACTCAAACAAAGTCATTATAGAGTAATTGAAACCAAAGATGGTCGAGAGGGTATTTCCCTTTTTATGGAAAAACACCCCTGCCTAGTACTTGTTGATACCGAAATATCTACCCAAGATGATTATGCACTCATTCAGGCCATCAAAAAGTTTGATAAACGCCACGCGGCTCCTGTTTTAATTTTGACCAAACCTGATGATGTTCAAACGATGGAATATGCATTTAAAGCAGGGGCAACGGATTTTACAATTCAATCCAATCACTTAAAACATCTATCACAACGCATTAAATACATTTTAAGAACCGCTCAAAAAGAACAAATGCTCCATCAAAATATTATTCAACTGGAGCAAGTTCAAAAACTTTCTAAAATTGGCTACTGGGAATGGGATGCCGAGCATGATAACGTATCAGGCTCACATATTACCTTCGATTTATTAAATGTTCCAAAACAAAATGCAACCTCACTGGAACAATTTATGAGCCATGTCCTTCCCAAAGACATGCAAATCATTCATCAAGCCATTGCGGATGCCAATCAAGGACAGTCACACATTGCCATTAGCTTTCGTGTTATTCAACTGAATGGCAACACCATTCACATTGAATGTTTAGGCAAAGCCACTTATTTAAAATCTGGACAACTGAAAAAAATATCAGGTTCTATTCAAGATATTACACGCCTGCATAAAGATGAATCTCTCATTGAATATCAAAACCGGCATGATGCCTTAACAGGTCTGCCAAATAGAGTCTATTTTGGCAAAATGCTAGCCGAATTTTTAACACACCGAAATACGTCATCTCTCAGTGCTGTTATTATTTTTGATATTGATCGTTTTAAACAAATTAATATTAATTTAAGTCAGGAACAAGGTGACAACCTACTAAGAAGTCTTGCTCAGCGACTTTCCAGTGTTATACGTGAAGCCGACTTTGCCGCTCGGCTAGGCAGTGATGAATTTGCGATTTTAGTAAAAAATGTACAAGATTTAAACGAGTTAAACTTATTAATGGGTCGCATTATGCATGACCTTTCAAGCCCTTTCTTACTCAACGATCAAGAGATGTTTATAGGCTATAGCCTTGGAGTATCCGTCTTTCCAAATGATGCAACGGATGCAGGCTCTCTTTTAAACCATGCCAATATCTCTCGCTCCATTGCGAAATCTCAAGGCGGCAACCAGTTTATGTTTTACCACTCAGGCATGAACTCCAAGGCACAAGGATTACTGTCACTAGAAAATGATCTACGTAGAGCCTTAATTAACAATCAAATCGAAGTGTTTTATCAACCACAAGTGAATGCAACTAACTTGCAACCCATTGGTGCAGAAGCCTTGGTTCGCTGGAATCACCCAGAACAGGGGATTATTTCACCAACCGTGTTTATTCCATTGGCCGAAAGCACAGGACTCATTATCGAAATAGGGCGCTATGTATTACAACAAGCGGTACTAGAAGCGCAAAAGTGGCACGATATGGGCTTCAATACCATGCGTATTGGTATTAACCTGTCTAGCCGACAATTTATACAATCCTCTCTAATGAAAGACGTTCAAGATATTTTAAGTGAAACACGCTTACCTCCACCGTTTATTGATTTAGAACTTACTGAAAGCCTTGCAATGAGTGATGCTGAAAATAATCTTGATATTTTAAAAGGCTTAAAAGCTCTTGGGGTTACTTTAGCCATCGATGACTTTGGAACAGGCTATTCCTCACTGGCATACCTACACAGTTTCCCAATTGACATCATTAAAATCGACCAGTCCTTTGTTCAAAACCTAACAACGCAAGAAGGGCAAAATATTACACGAACCATTTTAGCAATGGCAGAAAGCTTAAACTTAGAAGTCGTTGCTGAGGGCATTGAATCAGAAAGCCAGGCGAGTTTTTTTCGTGACAAGCACTGCACTATTTTTCAAGGATTTAAGTATGGCAAACCCATGCCCAGTCACTTATTTATAAAATGGCTAAAACAACACACACAACCACTTAAAAACTCACCCACTCTTACTCATTAAGAAGGTAAAACAATGCATTACAAAATATCAGCAAAAGAAGCCTCAGCGGCAAAAATACCACATCATATTTTTAATTTAAATGTCATCTTAACGCACTTAGCCATGTCTAAAATAATGCTCGAGCTTGGGGACGGAAGTTCTTTAAAATTTATGCTCATACCCATTATTTCGATAATGGTCATCAGTTATTTATATTTTAAGAGCAAAAAGCTGGCACAGGAAGACAGTTGGTTTGTTGCGGCACACTGGACACTGGCTTGGCGTCGAGGACGAATTTTAATCATATCCTATATTATAGCTCTCACCATTATCACGGTAATCACCGTACTAGGCTCTCTATTTGGTGGGGGTATGATGATGAATGACTTCAGCACCGATGGTTCCTCCACACCAATACATGAAAAAATCACCCTGTTTTTATCTGCTGTGATTGTCTTTTTTACGTTATTAGTCATGTTTTTACTGGAGGGTATCTCAGTTTATGATGCAGGAAAAGGCATTATTGATCCATCCATTGAAAAATATTTACCACGTGGCAAAAATGCCAATATTGCTTTAGGTGAAGATGAACAAAAACCAAATGACCCCAAAAAAGAGAGTAAATAAAACGCATGGATTTCAAGCAAATAAAAAAACGAAAGTTACCTATATTTTGGCTCATCTTTATCGGCTCAACCCTCATTCTAACTCTTCTTATCATTATCCAGCCAGAACGAAAAATGACGAATCCAGAGCAACTCCCCTGGAAAGCCCATTATGATGAGTCAGGACAATTACATGCACTCGGATTAACCTTAAATCAATCCTCTTTAAAAGACGCTATGGCTCTGTACGGCAAAGACGTGGAGGTTAAAATATTCTCTGATCCTAACGACGAAAACAAATCCCTTGAAGCCTATTTTCCCGTCATCTATATTGGTTCAATTAAAGCCGCACTTGCCCTTAAAATAGAGGCTTCTCAAGAAGAAATAAAACGTGCATACACAGAAGGAAAAAGCATTACAACCCTACCTTCAGGAACCCAAGAAGTCTCTCTTTATTCCTCAACCATTGTGCAATTTTTCAACCACCCATTAAGCAGTATTACACTCTTGCCCAGAAAGCATTTAACGGAGCAAGCCATAAAAAAACGTTTTGGGGAACCTGATCATAAAGAAATTCAATCCGATAACTTACCCCACTGGTTCTTTTATCAAAAAGGACTGGAGTTAATTATTGATGAAGAAGGGCCTGAAGCCTTACAATATTCAACCAATTTAAAGCCTTAACCCCCCACCTTGAAAACAAAAAAGCCATTTTTTCGATCATTTAAGGCGAAGACTAAGTGTATTTAACAAAGTTGATCAGAAAAATGAGCCAAAATGGTTTTTCTCGCAGTAGATTCATCCCAAACCTGGCAGGCTGGGCATGTAAATCACATATTAAAACCCTTTACACAATGAAAGGTTCAAAAAGAATTCAACACCCATACCCATCGCTTAAAAGTAAATCAAGATAGAAAAAAACAATCAAAATAAACTACGACGGCTTTTCCTGTTTTTTTTCTTCAGAAGCCACACTCTCTAACACCTCTGAATCGTCTTTTTTATCTTCTTTTTTCGTTCTATTATTCACATCCTCCGGAAACTCATCTTCCATAAAAATTCGATTCGCAGCACCATCCAAATCATCAAAGTGACCCGTTTTAGCCATCCAAATAAAAATAACAACCACTAAAAAACCAAAGACAAGCATCATTGGAATTAATCCATATATTACATCCACTATTTTGTCCCTCTACGTTTATTAATCGCCTTCTGACTAAAAAAATTACGAATTCGTGCTGCATTCCCAATGACAACCAAACTGCTCAAAGGCATTGTTAATGCAGCAATGAGTGGCGTTAAAGTTCCTGCGACAGCCAATGGAACCATAATAATATTATAGGCAAATGAACTTATAATATTTTGCTTTATTGTTTTTAATGTTCTTGCCGATAACTCAACTGCGGTATCAACCGCAATTAACTCATTATTCATCAACACAATATCGGCGCTGTCCATTGAGACATCGGTTCCTGAGCCTAACGCAATACCCACATCTGATCGAACCAGAGCGGGCGCATCATTCACACCGTCTCCAACCATTGCAACTTTTTGCCCCTGAGCTTGCAAATCACGAATAACCTGATTTTTATCATCCGGCAAAACTTCTGCAATTACATCCATCCCGCCCAGTTGTTGAGCCACACAATCTGCAACGACCTGCAAATCTCCACTTAACAGCGTCACTTGCTTACCTTTATCTTTTAAACGTTGAATCAGTTCCGTGGCTTCAGGACGAATTTCATCTTCCAAAAATAAAATACCCATAAGCTGATGACTTTTTGCTACCCAAATCGCCGTCTGAGCCAACTTTGCACGCTCCTCTGCCAATGCTTTAAATGAATCTGTTAAAGAAACGCCTATCGAAGTTAGCCACTTGGCAGTTCCAATATGAAATAGCTCTCCATGACATATTCCTTGAACCCCTTTACCGGGTAAAGCCTTAAAACTTGTTACCTCAATCAATTCTTTATGGGAAAACTGAAGTGCCTCTTGAAGATTTTCATAAATAGCACGCCCTAAACTGTGTTCTGATAAATTTTCAATAGAAGCAATTTCAATCAAAGAGCGCTCCTCTTTCAGAGCGGGCAACAGCTTATAATCAACCAATTTCATTTTACCCTTCGTCAAGGTACCCGTTTTATCAAAAACAAAGTGCTGTATGGACTGAAGCGTTTCTAAGACGGTTCCATTTTTAACGAGAATACCATGTCGAGCCGACACCCCCGTAGCAACGGCAACAGCCATTGGCGTAGCCAAACCAAAAGCACATGGACAGGTAATAATTAAAACAGCCGTCGCAGTCATCACAGCAAACTCCAGTCCAGCATTAAAATACCAAAAAACAAAGCTTGCAAATGCCAAAGACAACGTAGCACTGACAAACCAAGGCATGATTTTATCTGTTGTTGTTTGTATCGGCGCTTTAGATCCCTGTGCTTCTTCAACCATATGAACAATGTGTCCCAGCTGAGTATCTTGTAAAATTTTTTCAACTGAAATAATCAATGTGCCATCAATATTCATCGTCCCGGCAGCAACACTGTCACCCGTGGTTTTTTCAATTTCATGCGATTCTCCCGTTAGCATAGACTCATTTACCATGCTGTCACCCGAAAGCACCACACCATCTACAGGAAACTGTTCCCCAGGTTTTACCAGCAACTGATCTCCTTTCATTAAACGCCTAACGGGAACAACTTGCTCTTCTCCTTCAACAAGTTGCCTAGCCACTTTCGGCTGTAAATCCATTAAACGTCGAGTAGAATCCAGAGCTTTATTTTTGGAAATAGCTTCAAAATAACGCCCTATTAATAAAAGAAAAATAAAATCAATTAACGTATTAAAATAAACATACCCATCCCCACTGGCACCAACCATAACCCATAACGAATAAAAATAGGTGGTTAAAAGCCCTAAAGCAATCGAAACATCCATCCCTACCGTTTTTGCTTTTAAAGACACCCAAGCCCCTTTAAAAAAGGGAAGTCCTGAATACACTAAAGTGGCTGAGGCAATAATCAATTGCAACCAATAAAAATACGTTTTAAACTCAGGATCGTCACTGGCACCCGTATACAAAGCCACTGAAAACCAGGTAACATTCATCATTGCAAATCCTGCAAACCCTAATCGATACAGTAAATCTCGATTTGCTTTTCGATAAGCAGCTTCACTGGTTGAAGCATCATAAGGTGTGGCATCATACCCAATTTGATTTAATTTTTTAATAATATCAGAGAGCTTTACTTTACTGTTGTCCCAACGAATTTTAATACGCTTGTTAGTAAAATTAACCGTCGCTAATAAAATTCCATCTACCTTTGCGGCAGAATGCTCAATGAGCCAAACACAAGCAGCACAATGAATGGCATCAGACATGAGTGTAATCTCTCGCCGGTCAGATAAATCTGATACATATTGAGATTGCACTTCATCATAATCAAAAAAATCAATGTCTTTATTAGGAGGAGGAGGGGGAGAAAGTAATTCTCCTTCAGGGGTTCGCTGATAAAAGCTTTCCATACCCGCTTCATAAATAGCTTCACAGACGGAAGCACAACCATGACAACAAAACGACTGCTCTTCTTCATTTATCTTATTAAAAATAAGATCCCCATCAGGAATGGTTTGGCCACAATGAAAGCAACTGTACATCACACTCATTCTGAATCTTGTACCATAATACTACGACCAATATTATAAGTTAACTCACCTTGAGTCACCTCCATAATCAGGTCCCACTTTCCTTTTGTATTTAAAATAAAATCGGCTTCAAACTGGCCCGTTTGTCCTGTTGAAGTTAAAGGTTGCTCACCATCCAGATTTCGATCCGATGGTCGATAATAATAAAGAACAGCCGTATCCACCTCTAAAGGCTTACCTTCTTTATCCAAAACCGTCAACGTAACACGTTCTGATTTTCCCTCCTTTAAATCAGGCAAATTTACCTCTAGCTGCCAGCCCATCTCATCCATTCGCTTTCGAGCGGCCAACACTTTATCCATGTTTTTACCTTTTTCATAGAAGTCCTCAATCACAAGACCCGGATTGGTCACAATTGCCATACTCACCATAAAAAAATTAACACAAACAACAATAATTAAAATGACAAACCAACTGATTACAAAAGGGTTCTTCCAGGCAACACTCCAGTTACGTTTATCGTCTGTTGCTTTTGACATTCAATGCTTCTCCTAATTACAACGCCAAAATAACAACTCAGCGTCATCTGATAACGGCCCAAGTCGCTCCTAAAAAGGGAGCAAACTAAGGCAAAAATGTGAATTTAAAAGTACAAATGTCCATTTTTTTAACACCAAGCAACCCCCTACAAAGAAAGTGCCATGAACAGCACAATACTACAGGGCTATCCACTTAATTTCTACCCTAATCCGATGAAATTTAAGAATAATCACCCCATCAAAATAACAGTATCAACGAACTTTTGGCCCAATAAAGTTACTGCTATACTCCTCAAAAACAGACGGGTTGTTCAAATCGACAACCTTTATCACAATTGGAGTACTGGTACTGATTAAGCGCTTTTTAGGGATTTGAACATACAAAGTTGCGGCTCCTACATTTCCTGGTTGAATCTTTAAAACACGGTCAACGTTATACCTCAAATCAGAAGGCCCTGTTGCAGAGATTTCCGCCTTCATCGGTTCATTTCCCTTATTAACAACCTTAACTGTCCATTTATTCTGTACCGAACCATCACTCATTTGTACATAAAGGGGAGAACGCTCATGCAAGGCCTTTACATCAATACCCGACATATTGAGTAACCCCCAAATCAACATCCCTAAGGCAATAAACATAATACCTGCATAAACAATGACTCGAGGACGCTTCCAAATAACAGGCAACTTCTCACCTGCAAATTCAGAAAGGGATGCATAGCGAATCAACCCTTTTGGTTTTTTTATTTTTTCCATAACAGAATCACAAGCATCAATACACAAACCACAAGTAATGCAACCAAATTGCTGACCATAACGAATATCAACCCCAGTAGGACAAACGGCAACACATAAATTACAATCGATACAGTCCCCTAATTTTGGAGCTTCTTCACCTGGCTTAAGTCTTTTTAAACGTCCCCTTGGCTCTCCCCGATCCACATCGTAAGTCGGTAACTCCGTTTGAGTATCAATCATCGCGCCCTGAATTCTGGCATAAGGACAAAACCCTATACAGGTTTGCTCTCTCAAAATACCTGCAAAAAAGTACGTTGCAAACCCTAATGCAAGAATAATTCCTGTTTCTATTAATGACCATTCAAAGAAAAATAACCTTTTCCAAAGGTCAAAGACATCCACAAAATAAGCCACAAACGTAAAACCTGTTAAAAAGCCTAATAACAACCAAACCAGATGCTTTTTCATCTTTATAACAAATTTACTCCAACTCATTGGGGCGGATTCTAATTTAATTCGTTTATTCGGTTGTCCTTCAATCTTTTCTTCAAACCACGTAAACACATCTGTCCAAACAGTTTGAAAACAAGCATACCCGCACCATAAACGGCCACCAACGGTTGTTGAGGCGGCCAACAACATTGAACAAAATAACAAAACCAACGTTAACATCCAAATGTCTTGTGGCAATATAGTTACATTGAAAATATGAAACTGCCTACTCTCTAAATCAAATAAAACGGCCTGATGACCATTCCATCGCAAGTAAGGACCAATAAAAAAAATGATCCAAACCGATGCAAGCCACCATTTGAGTGAACGAAAAAACCCAGGTATACGTTTTGCATGTACCGTCCCCCCGGTATGAATTGGAAGAATTTCCACACCAATATTTTCAAGATTTTTATTATGGGTATCCATATTTTCCAACATCGAACCTGTTGGACCAAAATCATGTAAAGAATGATTATTTTTATCAGACATACTCGTAAACCTTCTTACCAAATAAGAATATTAGACAGTACTAATATATTTAGTGCATGCACAAAAAAATACATTTTCCTTATCTGCAAACCAAAATAGGCCTAACAACTTGTTAGGCCTATTTTGGTTTATAGACAATACAAAAACTATTATTTATCTTCTTCTAGTCCATCCATGGCGCGAAATAATTTTTTCGCAAATGCCCATACAACAATAATGGATACAACTACTGTACCAATGGACATCCATAGAACCCAATCATTATTTAAATCGTTCATCAGAAATTCCTTATCATCTAATTTAAATCAAGAACAAAATATTAACCAAATTAAAAAAAGCAGTCTTCTTTTAACTTGGTTAACAACAAAATGCTCTCTATTGCCCACCACCTAAAGAGTGAACATAAACCGCTAAACGCTTAATATTTACATCCGCATTTGGTAAACGTTCTTTAAACGAAGGCATTACTGCTTGACGAGTTCCTTCAATGTGAACCCCATTTTTCTTAACATTCACACCATGTGCAATAACAGATACAACGGAATCCCGATCTGAAGCAAAGCGCCAGATACCATCTGCAAGATTGGCAGCACCCGTGGGTGCCATCGGCGTTCCGGCAGGGCCATGACATGCAACACACATCCCTTTACTGTAAACCGCTTTACCAGCAGAATAGGCTGCATCATCCCCTCTACCTTCCGAAAGCGCAATCACATAATCAGCAACATCACTGATCTCTTGATCCGTTAGGTTCCCCATCATCCCTTTTGCAGGCATATTACCAATACGTCCATTTGCAATCGAAGCCTCAATTTGAGCGATACTGCCACCCCATAACCAATCATCGTCTGCTAAGACAGGAAAGCCAGGAATCCCTGCTCCACCAGATGCATGACAGGCTGCACAATAGTCACCAAACAACGCTTTAGAGGTTGCTATGGCATAAGATTTCAGGTCTTCATTTTTAAGAATCTCAGTCACCGGCAATGCCGCCAACTGCTCTTCTTTATCAGCAAACTTTGCTGTACGCCAATCATTCAATACCTTAAAGTCTTCTTGATACTCATTAACCTGAGTCCAATCCGCCATCCCTTTTGTAAATTCACCTGATGCATTCGTTAATGGAATGGTTGGGTAATACAATGAATAAAAAATAATCATAATAAAACCAGCATAAAATGAGAGCATCCACCACAGTGGCGGCGGATTATCTAATTCTCGAAGGTCTTCATCCCAGATGTGACCCGTATTCCCTTCATCTGGCCATGGATTATTATGTGCCATATTTATTTCTCCTCAGAACGATTAATCATCATTCAAAATTTTATATTTTTGTTCTTCAAGCTCTTTCCGCTTGCTTGGCCTTAATGCCAGAGCAAACGTGATTAACATACCAAAGAACACTAATATCGTTACGATCAGCCCTGCCCAGTCATGGGTCGTCATAGACGCCCAATCTGTGCTTAAGTATTGCTCAATGATACTCATGATAGTTATTGACGATAGACTTTGCTGTCATCCAGCTTAACCATCGTTCCTAATACCTGTAAATAAGCAACCATTGCATCCATCTCGGTAAATCCTGCAATCGCTTTATTGGCATTTTCAATCTCTTCATCAGTATAAGGCACACCTAATGTACGCATAACCGACAAGCGTTTTACCATGTCACGCTTTGTACCAAAGAAATCATCAGAAACCATGTTATCTGCCAACCATGGGTAAGCAGGCATCACAGACTCAGGAACCACATCTTGTGGACGCAACATATGCATAACATGCCATTCATCCGAATACTTGCCACCAAGGCGAGCAAGATCAGGTCCTGTACGCTTTGAGCCCCATTGCATAGGGAAATCATACATAGATTCCGTTGCCAAAGAATAGTGACCATAACGTTCACGTTCATCACGGAATGGACGAATCATTTGAGAGTGACAAATATAACAGCCTTCTCGAATGTATAAATCACGTCCAGCCAACTCCAAAGGCGTATAAGGACGAACCCCATCTCCCGGTTTCCAGTCGGCTAACACCCAATTACCATTCGCATCTTCTTTATATAATGCTTTTTCAGAGACTAACTTACCATTTTCATCCTCTGTAAATGTACGCTCCCAAACCAACTCTGGAAAACGTTCATTTTTTACATTACCGTATTCATCGGTTTTCTCCGTATAGTCTACGGAAGACTTCAGGTGGAACAATGGCACAATCTCAACAATCCCTGCAATAGAGAATGATAGTGCCGTTGCTGTGAGTAAAGCGAATATGTTTCGCTCGAACATATCCTGTATATTTTTTGGTTTTTGATCATCTGACATGAGCTTGTGCTCCTCAACTCATAATTTTCAATTTAAGCAACGAAGCAAATCATTGCTTAACTCAGGGTCACTTTTTAAGCAAGTGATTCAACTTTATTGGCTGATCTAGCTTCTGCTGTTCGGATTGTCATCACAATGTTATACAACATAACCGCCGCACCAAGGAAGAAAATAAATCCACCAAAAGCACGCATAACATAATATGGATGCATAGCTGCAACAGACTCAGCAAAGGTATAAGCAAGCGTTCCATACTCATCATAAGCACGCCACATTAAACCTTGCATAATCCCTGAAACCCACATAGCAACCACATAAAAGACCGTACCAATCGTTGCTAACCAAAAATGAACATTAATCAGTTGCATTGAATACATCTCGGTTTTCCAAAGCTTCATCACCATATGGTAAATAGCACCAATCGACACCATGGCAACCCAACCTAATGCGCCAGAGTGAACGTGGCCAACCGTCCAGTCCGTATAGTGAGACAGTGCATTAACACTCTTCGCCGCCATAACCGGCCCTTCAAATGTCGACATGGCATAGAACGCTAAGGACATAATCAGGAATCGTAAAATGTAGTCGGTACGCAATCTGTCCCAAGCACCCGATAGCGTTAACATCCCGTTTAACGCACCACCCCAAGATGGGATAATCATTGCCAAAGAAATAACCGCACCAAGAGAACCCGCCCAATCAGGAAGCGCTGTATACTGCAAATGGTGAGCACCCAACCAGACATAACCAAACATCAATGCCCAGAAGTGAATAACCGACAGGCGATAAGAGTAAATAGGTCGTTGCGCTTGTTTAGGCACAAAATAATACATAATCGCCAAGAATCCAGCCGTCAGGAAGAAGCCTACTGCATTATGCCCCCACCACCATTGAATCATCGCTCCCTGAACACCACCAAACAGTGGGTAAGAGTTAAACCATGAAACAGGAACAGCAAGTCCGTTAATCACATACAAGTAAGTAATCGCAATCATCATCCCCATAAAGAACCAGTTTGACACATAAACATGCGAATGCGTTTCTTTATTACGAGAAGCAATGGTCAAGACAAAGTTAAACGTATACATCGTCCAAACCACGGCAATCGCAATTGCAATTGGCCACTCTTGCTCATGGTACTCTTTACCGGTTGTAATACCTAACCCGATTGATGTAACCGTTGCCAAAAGCCCAATGGTAAACAAAATTGCTGTCCACCAGGCCAAACCATTACTCCACAACCTTACCCCATTCGTACGTTGAACAGTATAAAAAGCTGTTGCCATAAGCGTCATACCACCAAATGCAAAAATAACGGTATTCGTATGAATAACTCGCAATCTGGCAAAAGTAATTTCCGCAATATCAAAATTTAACGCAGGCCATGCTAGTTGAGCTGCTGCAAAAGTACCAACCAAAGTACCAATCACCAGAAAAACTACCGCACCTACTGTTAAATACTTAACTACGCCATCATCATATTGTGGCTTTGCTGTCGTATCCATCAGTTGGATTCCCCTTTTAGTCTTAACATATTGTCCTTGTCTGTGGTTAAAACAACCAGTCAAACGCAAACGCCTCAGTGCAAAATTATACAGTGTGAACTCTACGCTTTTCTAGCTACGATCCCAAGGAAACTTAATCAACATCAAGAATAAGACATCAACCATGAACAGAACCTTAAGACAGTGTAAACAAAGACTCTCATAAAATAATCCCGTGAATTATCCCAGAATCTGAATCACGATGCCTACCAAAAAAAACTTATGATCTTTATTACCTTTACTTATAATCATAAAAATAGAGATTTACTCCCCCTTTATTTATCATTTAAATTATAGACTTAGTGCAAATACCCATACAAATAAAAAGGTCGCCAAATACGCATCCTTCTATTAAAAAAAAAACTTTTCAGTTATCATATTGGCACAATTCAATACAGGACAGACATGATGCGCACAGCCTCCATCGAACGAAACACGCTTGAAACCCAAATTCAAATTTCCGTAAACCTAGATGGACAAGGGAACGTATCCCTAACAACAGGAGTTCCCTTCTTCGAACACATGCTAGATCAAATTGCTCGGCACGGCATGATTGACTTAACCATCCAAGCAACTGGAGACACACACATTGACGATCATCACACAGTTGAAGATATCGGCATAGCATTAGGTCAAGCCATTAGCCAAGCTATTGGAGATAAAAAAGGAATCACCCGATATGGCCATGCCTATGTACCACTTGATGAAGCCCTGTCCCGTGTTGTCATTGACCTGTCTGGTCGACCTGGACTAACGTTTAATGCCAGTTTTACACGCGAAAAAATTGGCCACTTCGAAACCGAACTCGTCTTTGAGTTTTTTCAAGGCTTTGTCAACCATGCCAATGCCACACTCCACATTGATAACCTAAGAGGCCACAACGCACATCACCAAGCCGAAACCATTTTTAAAGCATTTGGTCGTGCTCTGCGTATGGCTCTTGCCCAGGACGAACGAATGAATGGAAAAACTCCTTCTACCAAAGGATGCCTTTAATCATGGATCAAAAGCTGGTCGCCGTTATAGACTACGGCATGGGCAACCTGCGCTCCGTTGCAAAAGCAGCCGAACATGTTGCCCCAAAACACACACGAATCCTGGTCACCCATAAGCCCGAAGAAATAGAAGCCGCCGATGCAATTATTTTTCCCGGCCAAGGAGCCGCAAAAGCCTGCATGAAAGCCCTGCTAAACACAGGAATGATTCATCCCGTTCAAAAAGCAACGCAAGAAAAACCCTTTTTAGGCATCTGCATGGGATTACAAGTTTTGATGTCCCACAGCACTGAAAACGAAGGCGTCGCCTGTTTGAACGTCGTACCTGGAGAAGTCAAACAATTTGAACTGGACAACAATACCTCGCTAAAGGTTCCTCATATGGGCTGGAACCAGATTCAACAAACACAAGAACATCCTCTTTGGCATAATATCCCGCAAAATAGCCGTTTTTACTTTGTCCACAGCTATTATGTCCAGCCGAACAATCAAGCCATCATTGCCGGTACCACAACACACGGAATAACATTTCCTTCTGTTTTAAGCCACAACAATCTTTTTGCCATTCAGGCCCATCCAGAAAAAAGTGCTGACCACGGCCTAACCCTGTTCCAAAACTTTTTACAATGGAACGGACAATAAAGCCCCACAACAAATTTCAAGAAAGGTTATCAACATGTTACTAATCCCAGCAATTGATTTAAAAGACGGTGAATGCGTTCGCTTACGACAAGGCGTCATGGAAGACGCAACCGTTTTCTCAGGCAATATTGTTGCCATGGCCGAAAAGTGGGTTTCTCAAGGCGCACGCCGCTTACACATGGTTGACCTAAACGGAGCCTTTGAAGGCAAACCTGTAAACAGCAATGCTGTTTACCAAGTACGAGAGGCCTATCCAGACCTGCCTGTCCAAATTGGTGGAGGTATCCGTGACTTAAAAACCATTGAAGCCTATTTAAATGCTGGGGTTAGCTACTGCATTATTGGAACACAAGCCGTACATACCCCCGAATTTGTTTCAAAGGCTTGCAAAGCATTTCCAGGTCATATCATGGTTGGGCTCGACGCCAAAGAAGGCATGGTTGCCATTAATGGCTGGGCAGAAGTAACGGATTATGAAGTCACTCAGCTAGGCAAACAGTTTGAAGAAGATGGCGTTGAAGCCATTATTTATACCGATATTGGCCGAGATGGTATGATGCAAGGCGTTAATATCCAAGCTACACAAGCCCTTGCAAACGCCCTAACAATCCCCATAATTGCATCAGGAGGGATTACCAATCTTGATGACATTACCGCTCTTTCCAGCATTGAAGCAGATGGCGTATCAGGCGCCATTACAGGACGAGCTATCTATGAAGGCACACTCAACTTCAAAGAAGGCCAAGCCTTATCAGATGCTCTCTCTCCTTTTCACAACAAACCGAATTAAGGCGATACACAAATGAGCCTAGCAAAACGCATCATTCCCTGTTTGGACGTCGACAATGGTCGTGTCGTAAAAGGCATACAATTTGTTAACATTCGAGATGCAGGCAACCCTGTTGAAGTCGCAAAACGCTACGATGAACAAGGTGCTGATGAAATCACCTTTTTAGACATCACCGCGACAGCACACGACCGAAGTACCACCGTACACATGGTCGAAGAGGTCGCCAGCCAAGTCTTCATTCCCCTAACCGTTGGAGGAGGCATTCGTACAGTCGAAGACATTCGAACCATGCTCAATGCTGGTGCAGACAAAGTAGCCATCAACTCCGCTGCCATATTCAACCCTGGCTTTGTTCAAGAAGCCTGCGATGCCTTTGGCTCTCAATGCATTGTTGTTGCCATTGATGCAAAAAAAACCAGCCCGAAAGACGAAGCAAATCGCTGGGAAATTTTTACCCATGGTGGACGCAAAGAAACAGGAATTGATGCCATCGAATGGGCACAAAAAATGGAAACACTCGGAGCAGGAGAAATTTTACTCACCAGCATGGATAAAGATGGAACAAAAAATGGCTTCGACCTTGAGCTCACCCAAGCCGTTGCCGACAGTATCAAAATTCCCGTTATTGCTTCTGGTGGTGTAGGGAAGCTTGAGCACTTAAGCGATGGCATTTTAAAAGGCCATGCTGAAGCCACCTTGGCTGCCAGCATTTTCCACTTTGGGCAACACACCATTCAAGAAGCAAAAGAAGCCATGCAGGCGCAAGGCATTGAGGTACGACTATGAATGAGGTATTAAGGCAACTGGATACCGTTCTGGAAGCCAGAAAAACAGAATCTCCCGATAACTCGTATGTTGCCAGCCTTTACAGCAAAGGGCTGGAAAACATTTTAAAAAAAGTCGGTGAAGAAGCCAATGAAACCATTATGGCCGCTAAAGACCTAGAACACATCAAAAATCAAGAAAACAAAGACCACCTTATTTATGAAATTTCCGATTTATGGTTTCATACCATGATATTATTGGCTTCCCAAAACCTGTCAAGTGATGATGTCATCCAAGAACTACAACGTCGTTTTGGGCTATCAGGACATGAAGAAAAAGCCAGCCGAAAAAACTGATTAAACGTAAAACTTATCACAAACTCAAGTGAAAAAAGGGCGCATGCCATGATTAAAGAAAAAACACTGTTTAGTAAAATCATTGATAAAGAAATTCCTACCGAATTTGTATACGAAGATGACAAATGCATTGTAATCAATGACATTCATCCCAAAGCACCCGTACACCTGTTAATTATTCCCAAAAAACCCATTCCCACCTTATTTGATCTTACGCCAGAAGACAAAGACTGCATGGGACATATGATGCTACTTTTACCCCAGTTAGCACAAGCCCAAGGACTCGATGGATTTAAAACCCAAATTAATACTGGCGAATCAGGAGGACAAGAAATTTTTCATCTCCATATTCACTTATTAGGGAACAAACCGTCTAAATAACCTTCTTCTAAATCAAAAAGGGCTTTGAAGCATATAAAATATCCTAATCCATTGCTAATATACATCCCCTAATCCCCAGATGAAAAATATTCTGGTATGATTTAAAAAAATCATAAACAACCAACGTAAAACCACGTTGAGGCCTTTACACAAAAAAGGCACAAAACAAAAACTCAACTTCCTTTAAGGGATAAGTTGAGGCAGAAAAACAAGCGTACTTTTAACCTTCTTTATCTGTGTTCCCTTTTTATACAAAGGCCTCACGTTAATTTAAAAAAATGGAGACCCCATATGGGCATCAGCATTTGGCAGCTACTTATTATTCTTGCAATCGTACTTGTTCTTTTTGGAGCAAAACGTCTAAAAAACTTGGGCAGTGACTTGGGCAGTGCCATCAAAGGTTTTAAAAAAGCCGTTAAAGACGAAGACACAACAAATGAAGAACGCAATAAATCATTAGAAAAAACAACAAGCGAAAACGTGTTTGACGTCGTCGCAGAAGAAAAGAAAACCGAAAACAAAAAAAATCAACCCTAAGGCGATGAGAAATACATTTCGTCTTGTTTACAGGTGTTACTAAATGTTTGATATTGGCTTTCTTGAACTGTTTGTTGTCCTCATTATTGCTCTGCTTGTTATTGGGCCAGAACGCATGCCAGAAGTTGCACGTAAAATTGGGCGCCTTACAGGCAAAATACGTCACTTTATTCATTCCGTTAAACAAGATACCCAAGTACAAGAAACCCTTAAAGACTTTAAAGAATCGGTTAACCTCGAAGAGCAACAACAACAAATAAATCAAATCAACCATCAACTTCGATCAGGATTAGACTTTAATAAAGAGCTAAACCTTGATGAATTACAACGCCCCAATTTTGGTGGTACTGACATCAAGCAAGATAACACGCCTAACCTATCTACACGTAGCCAGTTTAATCAAGCACCAAATACACCGCATTCTCCTTTAGAAGCCCCCCAAAAAGAGACCCAAAGCATGATGCCACCCTCTGTTGCTTCTAAAAACACCACTGTTGCATCCACAAATCAAACAGACAAAACACCCCCTGTTTCCAGTGCCGATGCCTCTCCCCCCCCCTCTAAACAGTAATTTAGTTCTATGAGTAACTCTGCATTGCCCCCCAGTGATCAAGAAATGACATTAGTTCAGCACTTGCTTGAACTTAAAAGTAGCCTAACCCGCTCAATATTAGCCATCATCATTCTATTTTTCATTCTGTTCCCTTTTGCCAATGAGATTTACCTCTACATATCCGAGCCATTAACTCGCTACCTGCCCGAAGGCACCAGCATGATTGCCACCGCCGTGGCCTCACCTTTCTTAACCCCGTTTAAGTTAAGTTTTGTGCTTGCCATCTACTTGGCCATGCCTTTTTTGCTATATCAAATTTGGCGCTTTATTGCCCCAGCACTCTACTCCCATGAGAAACAATTAATTGCCCCCATTCTCTTTTTTAGTTCATTTTTATTTTATGCTGGCGGCCTTTTTGCATACTACGTGGTGTTTCCACTGGTTTTTGGGTTTTTATCACAAGCCGCACCCGATGGCGTGACCATTGCCACCGATATTTCGCTCTATTTAGACTTTGTTATCAAAATGTTTTTTGCCTTTGGAATGGCATTTGAAGTGCCCGTGGTAACCGTATTACTTATTTTAACGGGTATGACTACCGCAAAAAAACTTAGCCACTCTCGTCCATACATTATTGTTGGCGCCTTTATTATTGGCATGTTATTAACCCCACCAGACATTATTTCTCAAACACTGCTTGCCGTACCAATGTGGTTACTGTTTGAACTTGGACTATTGGTTGGCGCTTACATTATGAAACGACGTACCGAAAACAACAACAAAGATAATAAAAACGAAAAAGAAAATCATATCAACCCAGCCCCTAACCCACCCTCTGGTGGCTCACCTCAAACCAACGCATCCCCCACTGAAAAAGAGGCCTCCAAATACAACTTTGATACCCGCTATCAAGATCAAGTTGATGATGACCTCGATTGGGACAGTGAATTTGAGAAAATTGACTCCGAAATGAGTATACTGGACAAACAATACCGTCAAAATCAGGCCAAAAAACCGCCTGAAGAAACCACGGAATTACCCGATGTCCCTTCAAACAGCGCAGATGAGTCCACCAAACAAAACAAACCCTAAATATTCTCCTCCCCTACTTCAAAAATGGTTTAAAAAATCAGGGGGGAAAAGTGTTTGGCAATGCACTCTTATTTACATCATACAACTCTTCTCCGTAAACAGCTTTGCCAGCAACCCTACCATTACGTTTACCCAACAACCAACTCAAGAATCAACACATTCAGTCACCAACGCACTGCAACAACACCCCAGCCCCTACTTGGCCATGCACGAACAAGACCCCGTTCACTGGCAACTCTGGAGTGCCGATGTATTAAAAACGGCCCAAACCCAAAATAAATTAATTTTTATCTCCAGTGGCTACTTTTCATGCCACTGGTGCCACGTAATGCACCAAGAAAGTTATCAAAACACCATCACCGCCACTTACCTTAACCAATATTTTATCTCCGTTAAACTGGATCGCGAACTCAATCCTGAACTCGATAAAGTCTTAACTGAATTTTCACAGCAAGCCACAGGCCAGGCAGGCTGGCCACAACACGTGATACTCACTCCAGAAGGCTATCCGTTTGCCGCATTCATCTACCTTAACAACACCGACTTTAATCAAACATTACACACCATTATTAACACATGGAGCAAACACCCCAATCAAATTCGCCATTTAGCCGAAAATTTTATCCCCCCTGCCCTTCAACCTTCCGTTACATTCCTGTCTGCAAAAAAATTCACTTCCAAATTATTACACCAACTGGAAGATCAAAAAGATGATTTAAGTGGAGGATTAACTGACAGTCATAAATTTCCAAATGCACCATTATTACTTAGCCTTCTTACCCTACAAACACTTCCTGAAAACATAAAAGAATGGCTGCTCTTTACCCTTGATCAAATGCAATCCCAACACTTATTTGACCATATTCATGGAGGGTTTTACCGCTACACCGTTGATCCCGAATGGCAAACCCCCCATTTTGAAAAAATGGCCTATACCAACGCCCTGTTAGCCAATGTCTACCTGCAAGCGGGAGAACGCTTTCAACGTCAAGACTACCTAAAAACAGCACAACAAACCCTGTCATATTTACAACAACATCTTTACAACCCAATCACGCAACTCTATCAAAGTAGCCAATCCGCAATTGATGCTCAAAACCAGGAAGGGGGAGACTACTTATGGTCAAAAAAACGTCTTCAAAAAATTCTTCCCCCCCCTATTTTTACACTTGTCCACACAGCCTGGAACTTAAACCAAGCACCTCCCTATGAACTTGGATGGCACCCCGCCCCTTCCCCCATCATTCCAGAAAAGCAATGGAAAACAATTCGCACCTCTCTCCAAAAAGTAGCCAACCAAATACCAACCGACAGCAAAAGTATTTTAGGATGGAACGGCCTCATTTTATCCACCTATGCTCAAGCTTACCGCACATTAAAACAACCGCTTTACCAACAAAAAGGAGAAGCTCTTGCAAAACGGCTTGCAGGCTTAATTCAACAACAAACGCCCCCTCGCGCCCTTTCTAAAACAGGCAAATTCATGCAACAGGCCACGCTTGAAGACTACGCATTCATCTACCAAGGACTTCAAGACTGGCACCTTGCCACTCAAAAAAGCTCCCCCCCTACCAAACCAACGTTTTTAAAAACAACGCTAAACACCCTTAAAACCACCATAAAACAGACCTTTTTAACAAACTCTGGCTGGCACTACCATGCCACCCCCTTACTTCCTGGACAGCAGGGCGAATGGCAAATAAAAGACAATGCCATTCCTAGCCCCGCAGCACTCGTTAGTTGTCTGGAACCCAATACCTTACTTTTTACTGCCAACACCCTCTTAAAAAACCCCATTGACTACGCCAGCTACTTATTCCCCTTAAATCAATGTGCACCCACCCCACCGCCTCCTTAAGAAATCTCTGATTAAGTCCAATCAACCTTTTCGTCATTTTATTAATCATGCTTGTTTCTGGTAAAAAATGGACTTATTCAAAGGTTCCTTAAAAAAGCAGTAATTAAATCACTTGAGTTCTGCACAATGACCTATGTGCCACCTCGCTTGCCAGTTTACTTAATTTTAGAGAATAACTTAAAGCGTTAAAAAACATACCCTATGCGTTTTTACACCCCTATTTTGTTTTTGCAATGCCCCAAGCTTCAATACACTTAATCTTTGTTTTACGCTGAATACAACTCGCCAATACCTGCATGGTGGCTCCCGTAGTAATCACATCATCCACCAACGCAATATGAGAAAAAGAGGAAAAAGCATCGCTCTCCACAACAAACGCCCCTTTTAAATTCTGATAACGCTGTTTAACGGTTAACTGAGTTTGCGATGGCGTCGCTTTAATACGAAAAACACTTTGATTCAATACAGGCAAACCCAATAATTTTCCCAATGTTTTCGCAATTAATTCTGCCTGATTGTAACCCCGATCACGTCGTCTTAACGAAAACAAAGGTACTGGCAAAAGAGCCTGTACACCTGACAACTTTAACTCCTCTCCAATTTCTGCAACCATCATCTCTGCCAACAACCTCGCATATTCAGGCTTTTGATGATATTTCAAATCATAAACAAACTGCCGAACCAATCCCGAAAAATAAAAACCCACCTGTGTTCGACAGACAGCCGGAGGGTGAGTTAAACAAGCACCACACAAAACTCGCTTTCCGCCCTCTTTAAGACTCCATTCACAACAAACAGGACACACATCATCAGGCCTTTTTAAAGCCAAAAAGAGTGTTTCTAACAAATCAAAACGTTCTGCTGGTAACCCCGTTACAACACAAGTTGGAGGCAAAACCCAATGTTCAAAAAAATTCAAATTTTCTCCCCCCCTTCAACGCGTTATAATAGTCACCATTGCCGTCAGTATATCGAAAGAGAGACAAACATGGATAGTTTTGGGAAAATCAGACACGACTGGACACTGAAAGAGATTCAAGCCATTATGAATCAACCCTTCAACGACCTCATGTTTCAAGCCCAAAGCGTTCACCGTCAACACTTTAATCCCAACGAAGTGCAAACCAGCACCTTAGTGAACATTAAATCAGGAG
>WFPP01000066.1 GCA_015487495.1 Thiomicrorhabdus sp. | reverse complement strand
GAGCGATTTCACTGCACTCATCCGTGCTACCCAAGCTCCATCCTGAACAGATACAATCGTGCTTGATTCACACAATAAAAGCCACCAATTTAACCGCCCTGCCTTGGCGTAAAAACACCCAAAACTGGCTAAACCGTGTACGCTGGTTAGCACAATACCTGCCCGAATTTGAAGGGTTCTCAGAACAACAGCTGCTTGAGGATTTTGATAACTGGTGTGCGCCTTACCTTAGCCATATTCAAAAATGGAATGACTTGGCCAAGCTGGATGTTTTGACGTTATTAAAAGCCCGATTGAGCTATGCCCAACAAAAAACCCTTAAACAAGAAGCACCAACCCACTATACCGCACCATCCCAAAAACAAGTCCCCATTCAATACCAGTTAGGTCACCCTCCTAAAGTCTCGGTGCAGCTACAAGAGTTATTTGGTGAAATCCATGCACCTTGCATTGCAAAAGGGAAGATTAAACTCACCTTCGATCTGCTTTCTCCTGCCCAAAGACCCATTCAAATCACCAATGATTTGGCTCACTTTTGGCAAAATTCATACCGAGAAGTGGCCAAAGAGATGCGAGGAAAATACCCCAAACACCGTTGGCCAGAAAAACCATTAGAAGAGAAAGCGGGAAAATCCATCAAAAAAACCCAACAAATAACTAACTAAAACAATTGCTTACAACTGAGTTCTAACGACAATTAAAACCTTTATTAAAAAACAAGTATAATACTTAAGGAAACTCTGATTAAGCCCCAATCAACACTTTCGTGATTTTATTAACCAATGACTTACATACTTGTTCCTAGTGAAAAATGAACTTATTCAGAGGTTCCTTAACAATAACAACTAAAACTGACTAGTGACTTGACCTTAAAATGCTGAAAAAATTAAGCTTCATTGCATTATGCGCCCTATTTTTAAGCGCCTGCAATGATGGCAATAAATATGCAAACCCCATAGAAAGTGTGGCAGACTCTTCCCCTCCCATACTGGAAATACCCATTGACTTAAGCCTTGAAGCAACTGGCTTTGAAACCTCTGTAGAACCTGGAACAGCAACAGCAATTGACTTGGTTGATGGAGTAGTCACGGTCACCCATGATGCACCGGCCTTATTTCCTGTGGGTACAACGGTTGTGACTTATTCCGCAACGGATAATGCGGGGAATTTGGCCACGGCAATGCAAAATGTCACCGTGACAGATACAACCGCTCCAACCATTTCACCGCCTGCGGATGTGTCTGTCGAGGCTACGGCATTCACCTCTCCAGTTGTTTTAGGCTCAGTCTCTGCAACCGATTTGGTGGATGGGTCGGTAACGGTAAGCCATGATGCGCCGGCCTTATTTCCTGTGGGTACAACGGTTGTGACTTATTCCGCAACGGACAGTGCGGGCAATGTGGCTACTGCAATGCAAACTGTCACCGTAACAGATACAACCGCTCCAACCATTTCGGTGCCTGCGGATGTCTCTATTGAGGCCACCGCGTTACATTCTCCCGTTATGTTAGGGACGGCAACAGCAACCGATTTGGTGGATGGCTCAGTCACGCTCACCCATGATGCACCGGCTTTATTTCCGGTCGGCACAACGGTTGTGACTTATTCCGCAACGGACAGTGCGGGCAATGTGGCTACTGCAATGCAAACTGTCACCGTAACAGATACGACTTCGCCAACCCTGACTGTTCCGGTGGATCTCACGCTAACCACCCCCGATGGCTCACCTGTTAGTGGTGTCATTGGTACAGCCAGTGCAACCGATTTAGTCGATGGAACGGTAAGCGTTACCAACGATGCACCCGCTCTTTTTTCTCTTGGAACCACTACCGTGACCTATCAAGCGATTGACTCTGCGGGAAATCTTGCAACGGATACCCAACTCATCACGGTGGTATACGCGAACCCTCCTGCCTCAGCTGCTATCCCCAGCTTAACGTTGGTTGCAACCAAAGGGTTTCAATTTGATTGGACGGATGTTTCTGATGCCACATTTTATCGTTTACTGGAAAATCCAGATGGTCTCTCTGGGTTTTCACAATTAGGAGGGGACATTACATCAAGCACACAAACTGTCACAGAGTTGGTTCCTCTGTACCAACGACTGAATGCCGAATACATTTTGCAAAGCTGTAACCCAGTTGGATGCACAGACTCTGCTCCCATATTAATCTCAAGCAACCTCCTAAATAGCATTGGGGAAATTTCTGCACATAATGCTGGCTCTGGTGATCGTTTTGGCACCTCGATCGCCTTATCCAGTGATGGCAGTACTCTGGCAATCGGTGCGCCTAGAGAAGACAGCTCAACAACCGGTATTAACAGCACAAGCAATAACAGTGCATTGCAATCAGGGGCGGTGTATATTTTTATTAAAAACGAATTAAACTGGACACAGCAAGCGTATATTAAGGCCAGCAATACCGATGCAGGGGATTATTTTGGCATCGCAATCGACCTCTCTTCTGATGGAAATACTCTTGCGGTTGGCGCATATTTGGAGGACAGTAACACAATCGGCGTAAACAATAATGCACTTGATAACAGTGCAACCGACTCAGGTGCTGCCTATGTATTCAGTCGCTCGGGGACAACATGGGAACAACAAGCCTACCTGAAAGCCAGCAATACCGATGCAAACGACTATTTTGGTGAAAGCATTAGCCTATCAGGCGATGGCGCAACACTTGCCGTTGGCGCACGACGAGAAAGCAGTAATGCAACAGGAATCAATGGCAATGAAACCGACAATAGCTTAAGTGAGTCAGGTGCGGTATACCTCTTTAAGCTCGATAATGGTAACTGGGTTCAAGAAGCCTATCTTAAAGCCAGCAATACCGGCCTTGAAGACCGCTTTGGAACGGTAAGTCTGTCAGAAGATGGAAACACGCTTGCCGTTGGTGCTTATCGAGAACGCAGTGGCGCATCAGGGGTGAATGGCGACCAAAACAGCAATACTGAAAAGTATTCTGGTGCGGCCTATATTTTCATTCATAATGGGGTGGCATGGACACAACAAGCTTACCTAAAAGCCAGTAGCCCAGACTCTTATGACTATTTTGGCTTTCATTTAACCCTGTCAGGCGATGGCAACACACTTGCCGTTGGCGCTTATAACAACGACAGCAGCGATACGGGAATCCAGGCCAATGAAGTTGATAATGGCGCTTTGAATTCGGGGGCTGCCTATGTTTTTTCTCGCAGTGGAACAGTATGGACGCAACAAGTTTTCTTAAAAGCCAGCAATACCAATGCTTCAGACCTATTTGGGTGGAGCCTTAGCCTCTCCTACAATGGCGATCTGCTTGCTATTGGAGCACAAGAAGAAGACAGTCACGCCATTGCGTTCAACGGTAATGAAGCTGATAACAGTACCTCCAATGCCGGCGCAGTCTATGTTTTCACTCGGGATGCTGGTAGCTGGACACAAACAGCCTATGTTAAAAATACCCTCAATACAACAGGACGATTGGGTTACTCCGTTAGCTTCTCCGGCGATGGTAATACCTTAGCGATAGGTGCTGAACGTCAAACAGGGGGAGGCAGAACGTTATTGTATTAAGAGGCTCTTTCTAAAAATAAGATTCATCTGAGCGTAAAAAAAGTTAAACATCGAAAGAAAAAAAGAAAATGGGGCGAATAACGGGGTTCGAACCCGCGACAACCGGAATCACAATCCGGGGCTCTACCAACTGAGCTATATCCGCCATAGTAGAAAGTAATACAAGACTGTAAAACTTATATGGGTGACCATTAAAAATGGCACGCCCATCAGGATTCGAACCTGAAACCCTCGCCTTAGAAGGGCGATGCACTATCCAGTTGTGCTATGGGCGCTTAATCGAACCTTTTTACTATTAATCTGAAAGGGGTGTTTTCCTTTCAGACCAATAAGAATATGGTCGGAGTGGAGGGATTTGAACCCCCGACCACCTGTACCCAAAACAGGTGCGCTACCAAGCTGCGCTACACTCCGATAAGATGGGGCGTATTGTATAGACGCCCCCTTTAGCTGTCAACAATAAAGTTTAAAAAAGTTGCTTTAAAGCTGCTTTTTATTACTGGATAATTTAACACCAGTTTATGGCTGTCTGCCTATTCTCCATTGAAATAATCAGAAAAAAAGTGCCTGCCTTTAGAACAAGGATTTTCAATGGTTTTGACAAAAATCGGTTATGATATTGCGGTTATTTATTGCATTCTTTATCATGGCTAAGGAGAGACCATTTATGCCTGCGAATATTTTAGATGGCAAGCTAATCGCTGCCGAATTACGTGAATCCATTAAACAGGAAGTGGAGACGCAAGTGGCCGCTGGTAATGTGCGCCCAGGTTTAGCGGTAATCATGGTCGGAGACGACCCCGCTTCACAAGTATACGTCCGCAATAAAAAAATTGCTTGTGAAAAAGCGGGGTTTAATGATGTGTCTGAAGTATTGCCAGCCAATACCTCTCAAGAAGAAGTATTGGCTTTAATTGATCAACTCAATGCTGATGAAACGGTTCATGGCATCATCGTGCAACTTCCCGTACCAGAGCACATTAACCCGGAAGCCATTATTGAACGCATCTCTCCTTCTAAAGATGTCGATGGTTTTCACCCTTATAATGTAGGGCGTTTAGCCACCGGTTCACCTCAACTTGCTCCCTGCACTCCGCATGGTGTCATGACCATGCTTGAAAAAACAGGAATTCCATTACGCGGTTTAAATGCCGTAATTGTTGGTGCCTCCAATATTGTTGGTGTTCCAATGGCACTTGAATTATTAAATGCCCGAGCCACAATCACCGTTTGCCACAGCGCAACAAAAAACTTGGCTCAAAAAATCTCCGAAGCCGACCTGGTTGTCGTTGGCGTTGGCCAACCTGAAATGATCAAAGGTGACTGGATTAAAGAAGGCGCAATTGTTATCGATGTAGGCATCAACCGTTTAGATAATGGCACACTGTGCGGTGATGTTGAGTTTCATACTGCAAAAGAGAAAGCCAGCTGGATCACACCTGTACCGGGCGGGGTGGGTCCAATGACCATTGCAACGCTATTATATAACACACTAAAAGTGGCATACCACCTATCTTAAAATAAGCCCCTTGGACTCAGGGCAAACCAAGTTATCAGCATCAAAACCTCTTTTCTCAGGCGTAGCTCGATACGGCAAAAAAAGAGAAAAGGGGGTCAGAAAACTTTACAAGGGAAGTGATAATAAACCACTTAAGGAACCTCTGAATAAGTCGCTTAATTTCTGGCAACGCCATTTTATTCGCATCAAGGCAAATGACTGAAGCAATGTCTAGACCTTGCAAAGGCATTTAACGCCGAGGCGAATAAAATGGCTAAGCCCCGCAGGGTGAGCCTTCAAGCCTTCCTCTTCGTTGTTATGCTTCTTGTGAATGGAATAACCATTCCCTGCGAAACAGGCCTGTAACAGGAAGGCTTGAAGGCTCACAGAATGTTAAGGGACTTATTCAGAGATTCCTTAAGGAATCTCTGATTAAGTCCATCTCTGTGATTAATACCCACATAAATAATTAATTTCTAATATAATTATTAAAAACAACTTCAATGAAACGGTTAAACAATCGAAAAAAAGAAACATGACCCTCTTCCAAATTAAAATCATTATTCAACTCAAAAAAGAGCAATTTAATATTACTCAAACGGCAGACGCCCTAAATGTTGTTCAATCGGCCATTAGTCGTCAAATCAAGCTTATTGAGGAAGAGTTGTGTTTACCCCTGTTTATTAAAAAAGGCAAACGCTACCTGGATTTTACCAAAGAAGGTTATGTTATTTACGATCAAGCACTTAAAATAGAGCAAGCCAGCAATAACATTCTTAAATTCTCACAAGAAGCCTTGCAAGAAAAAACAGGTCGAATCCGTATTGCAACTACCCATACACAAGCCAAATATTTTTTACCAAAACATTTAACACGTTTTAGAGCACTCTACCCTCAAGTGAGTTTTGAAATAGAACAGTCACCCCCTGCGGATTTAATTAACAAGGTTATTGAATCCAAGGCAGACATTGCCATATCAACCGAACAAATAGACCATGATGACAGCCTTGTCACTCAATTCTGTTACCAGTGGCATCATGCACTCATTTTGCCAAAAGACCACCCATTAACAAAATTTGATGAAAATACAATCACCTTAAAAGCCATTTCAAAGTACCCTCTTTTAAGCTATGTTCATGGCTTTACAGGGGGGGGAATTATTCAGAATGAATTTAGAAAAAAACACTTAAGTGTCAAACTGGGTCTAGCCGCCTCCGATTCGGACACGATTAAAACCTATGTAAAACTCGGATTTGGAATTGGAATTATTGCCGAAATGGCTTATGACCCTGAATTTGATCAACCCCTTTCGGTTATTAGCTTAAAAAATATCTTGCCCCAATTTGATACCAAGATATCTTATCTAAAAGATTCATTTCACCCCAAATACTTGCAACGTTTTATTGAGCTGGTCACCGAACAAAGCCACTCATCATAATGCATGAAAGCTAAAACCCAACTAAAAACGCCATCATGCTAATACCCAGAGCGATCATCACCACAAAATAAATTGCTCGGCTCCAGAGAGTAAAGGTCTTCTCAGACGTTAGAATACTTGCCATG
>WFPP01000065.1 GCA_015487495.1 Thiomicrorhabdus sp. | reverse complement strand
CGGCTATTATAGAGTTAACTCGCGTTTTGTGTCAATCGCTTTTGGAAAAAAACTTTTTCTCAATCCGTTGGGGTTAAGCTCTTTTTATTTTCTGGCCTCGAAGTCATTGGCTTGATGCCTTTGCTTCGGAACGGGGCGTATTCTAACCAATCCTAAGCGAAGTGCAACCCTTACCTTATCTTTTTTACATAAAAAACTTAATAGGCTATAAAACCTGCATATTCCCGATGCTCCATTGGTATAAATACCAATTCAGCCATAGGTTATTTATCACAACTTGAATGTCCCTTTCAGCTCTATGAAGATTTCTTTCTGCATCCAGCAAATCTAAAATATTTCGATTTCCAGTACTTAGTCCATTTTCAGCCGCCATTAAAGCTTGTTTGTTAGACGCCAAAACATCTTTTAACGCTAATAACCTTTTCTGATTGTATTGTAGACTTTCAACAGCACTCTTCAAACGAGCAGTTAAAACAAGCTCTTTTTGTAATTTAAGTGCGCTTATTTGATGACTTTCGAACCGTGCCTTTGCAATTGATGCTTTAGTCTGCCCTCCTAAATAAAGAGGAACGCTTAACCTTAAGCCAACCTTTGCACCTTGTGCATCATCATAAAAATATCCATTACTGTCATTTTTTACAACCGTTCCAAATGCTTTAATGACAGGGCCATTTTTATTTTGCTCATAATCCATTTTTTTATGAGCTGCTAAAATAGCTTGTTCATAACGTAAAACAGCAGGGTGCAATGTAATTAATTCTTGTAAATCTTCACTCCATTCAATATGAGAAGGAAGTACATCCTTTTTAGGGGGGGGGAAATTTAACAAATCAATTTGAGTACCCAATATCGATTCTAGATCAATATGAGTGATCCGCAGGTCTTGTTCAGTGCGAATTAAGTCTGCTCTATTTCGGTCCAAACGCGCCTGTATATCAGAAATATCATTTAAATCTTGATAGCCAACCGTAAAACGTTGCTGAACTTGTTCCATAATTTCAGTAATTGATTCAAACTCTTTTTGTAAAAAAATCTGCTCTGATTTTTGAATCCAATAGGTAAAATAAAGCTTGGATACCTTTAATAATAAATCTTGCTTCACCTCCTCTAGCTGCCACTTGCTTTCTTGATTTTGATAAAAAGCTATATCATAACGGTCATCCCGCTCAGGTTGATAAAGAGGGTACATTGCTTGAAGCTGACTGGCTGTCCGGCCATAAGACTGTTTTTGCATCCATGCATAACTTAACTCTGACTGAAACGTTACATCAGGCTTTAAAAAAGAAGCCATTATTTTTTGATTACTTTGCGTTGCATTTTGTTGCGCTAAAGCATATTGAATTACTGGACTGTTTTCTAAAGCAACCAAAAATAGTTGCTGTACTGTCTCATCCTGAACAACCTTTTTTTTAACATCGGATGCAACCGCAAAAAAGGATAGAAAAAAACACCCCAGAAAAATGCTTACCCCTTTAAGGCAGAAGCAATTTATATAAGTCCTGTTCATTTTCCCTCTCCTGTCATTTTTTCTTGCTAAAAAGTTTATGTTTGTAAATAAAATAAGTAAATATTGGAATAATAACCATCGATACAACTGGAGCAGAGAGCATTCCCCCCACCATTGGTGCCGCAATACGTTTCATCACCTCTGATCCTGTTGTATCTCCAAACATAATAGGAAGTAACCCCACAACAATGACACTGACCGTCATCACTTTAGGGCGAACCCTCTGCACAGCCCCATACATAATGGCATCGATCAATTCTTTAGAGTTGTTCAGCTTATTACTTGCCTCTGCCTCTTTAATAGCACTCCTAAGATACATCATCATAACCACGCCAAATTCAGCGGCAATTCCAACCAAGGCAATCATTCCAACCGCAACCGCAATCGAATAGTCATAACCTAACCAATAAATAAACCAAACCGAACCTAATAGAGCAAATGGTAAAACACTCAAAAGCATCAAAGCTTCTAAAATATTTTTAAAAATAATATAAAGCAAAAGAAAAATAATCAGAATTGCAAAAGGCACAACCACTTTTAATATTTTTTGAGCTTTTAATAAATATTCATATTGCCCAGTCCAATTAAGGCTGTACCCTGCAGGTAAATGGACCTTATCGTGGATCACGGCCTTGCCTTTTTCAACATACCCGACCAAATCCACTCCTTGATTTAAATCTACAAATGTCCAACCATTTAATCGAGCGTTTTCTGATTTAATAACAGGAGGGCCTAACTTAATAAAGACATCCGCCACTTGGCCTAATTGAATATTTTGGCCGGTTGGCGTTACAATCGGCAGTAACTGCAATGCTTGAACCGAATCTCTCCAAACTTGAGGATAACGTAAATTCATTGTATAACGCTCTCGACCCTCTACATTTGTTTGCAATACCTTTCCACCAACAGAAGTCGATAAAATATCAGCTAAGTCGCCCATATTTAAACCATAACGAGCCATATTGCCTCGATTAGGTAATATATCAATATAGCGCCCCCCTTCTGCACGGTCTGAATAAGCAGACAACGTTTCAGGTAGCTCCTTTAAAGCACCTTCAATGTCTTGTCCTACCTTCTCAATTACTGCCAAATCATCGCCTGATATTTTGATACCAATCGGGGTTTTAATTCCTGTTGAAAGCATATCAATACGTGTTTTAATCGGTTGCACCCAAGCATTGGTAACACCAGGGAATCTTACCTTTTGGTTTAACTCTACAATTAATTTGTCCAACGTCATCCCTTCTCGCCATTCCGATTTATCATAAAACTGAATGGTTGTTTCAATCATGGTTAAAGGTGCGGGATCTGTCGCTGAATCAGCTCGACCAATCTTTCCAAATACCGTTTTAACTTCTGGAAAAGATTTAATCAATGCATTTGTTTGTTGTAATAATGCCTGTGCCTGCCCAATCGACAAACCGGGTAATGTTGTTGGCATATACAATAAATCCCCCTCTTCCAGTTCTGGCATAAACTCAGATCCCAGTTGCTGCCATGGATAAACAATCGTCGCCAACAAAACAACAGAAAAAAGTAAAACCATTTTTGGCCATTTAAGTACTCGTATTAAGATCGGGCGATACCCTGCAACAAAAAATCGATTAATTGGATTATTCGATTCACTTGGTAACTTGCCTCGTATAAAGTAACCAATAAGCACAGGAATTAACGTAATCGCCAGCCCAGCAGCAACAGCCATTACCAATGTTTTTGTTAAGGCCAGAGGAGTAAATAACCTACCGGCCTGCTCTTGCAATGCAAAAATAGGCACAAAACTCAAGGCAATAATTAAAAGTGACAAAAAGAGCGGTAAACCCACTTCTTTAGATGCTTTTAAGACAAGTGACCAATGCTCCTCTCCCGTTGCATGCTTCCCTGTTTTTTTAAAATGACGCTCTAAATGCTTATGGGCATTTTCAATCATAACAATGGCGGCATCCACCATTGTTCCAATTGCAATTGCAATTCCTCCTAAACTCATAATATTGGCAGAGACACCCATTCTTTCAAGAATAATAAATGCACCTAAAATACCAAGTGGTAAAGATAAAATTGCAACAAAAGCAGAACGTAAATGCATTAAAAAAAGCAAACAAATAAGTCCTACAACAATCATTTCTTCAATTAGTTTATTCGTTAAAGTCGTCACGGCTCGGTCAATCAAACTTGCACGATTATAAACTTCTACAATTTCAATTCCTTCAGGTAGCCCTGGCTTAAGCGCTTCAATTTTTTTCTTAACTGCTTCAATGACTGTCAAAGCATTTTCGCCTGAGCGCATAACGATAATGCCCCCGACAACCTCACCCTCTCCATTTAATTCAGCAATACCACGACGTGCTTGTGAACCCAGCTGAATCCTCGCAATATCCTTTAACAAAACAGGGGTTTTATTTACTGAAGCCAACCCTACCGGAACCTTTTCAAGGTCTTCAACTGTTGATACATACCCCTTTAGTGCAACCATATATTCTGCTTCAGCTTGTTCAATAACCGATGCTCCCATTTCAACAGAACTCTGTTGAATCGCTTTTTGAACTTGCTGTAATGTAATTTGATAGGCACGTAATTTATTTGGATCAACAATAACCTGATATTGTTTAACCATCCCCCCAATTGCAGCAACTTCAGATACACCCGGCACAGATTGAAGCTCATATTTCAAAAACCAATCTTGCAAGCTTCTCAATTGGGCCAAATCATATTGATTGGAACGATCTTCCAAGGCGTACTGATACACCCAGCCCACCCCTGAAGCATCTGGTCCAAGTGTTGGTTGTGCCCCTGAAGGTAAAACACTTTTTACCTGACTTAAGTACTCCAGAACTCGCGATCTTGCCCAATAAGGATCCGTACCATCCTCAAACAAAACATATACATAGGAGTCTCCAAAAAAAGAATAACCTCGTACCGCCTTAGACTTTGGAATCGACATCATTAAATTTGAAATAGGATAGGTAACCTGATCTTCAATTACCTGAGGAGTTTGACCAGAAAATGGTGTTTTAATAATTACCTGAACATCCGAAAGATCTGGGATCGCATCTAATGATGTATTTTGAAGTGACAACCACCCCCACGCACCCATAGCAGCGCTTAAAATTAAAACCAAAACACGGTTACGGATAGAATAAGAAATAATTTGATTAATCATCTAAGCGCCCCCTTAATGGTTATGTGATGCAGGCTTAGGCGCTTCACCTGAAGAAATCAAACGGCGTAAATTTGCTTGAATTTGGCTTTCTGAATCAATCAAAAATTGACCTGATACAACAATTTTTTGCCCCTCTTGAAGCCCAGATAGAATCTCTACAATCCCCTTAGTTTGAATACCTGTTTCAACTTCAACCACATCAAACCCCCCTCGCTCTAACTGACGAACAACTCTTTGTGTTCGACCATCATCAATAATGGCTTCCAATGGAATGGCTAACGTATCAGGTTTTCCACCACCATAAATCTCCACATCCATAAACATATTAGGTTTTAATATATGTTGCTCATTAGAGACAGGCAAACGTACCTTTAATGCCTGAGTACGAATATCCGTTAATGGGTAAATGTATTCAATTTGACTCTCCCAGCGTTGTTCAGGAAACCCTTCACTGGTCATATTTGCTGTTAACCCCTCCCTTACCCAGCTTTGCTGCAAGGGCAACACCTCTGCTTCAACCCAAACACTGGACAAATCAGAAATACTCATCAACTCTGTTTGAGGCTGAACATACATTCCCTCTTGAACAGATAAGGCCGAAACGATCCCCTTTTGGCTGGCATAAATAGGGACTTCATTAATCAGTTTTTTATTGCGCTGAATCTGTTTAATCACTCCTTTACTTACCCCCAAAAGAGCCAAACGTGTTTTAGCCGATGCCACTAGTGAGTTTGCAGACGAGCCTAAGCGTTTACGATTTTGCAATGCCAACAAAAAATCCTGTTGTGCCGATACAATTTCAGGTGAATACAAACGATAAAGTAACTGTCCCTTAACCACCGAGTCCCCCAAACTATGAACACTCAATCCACTGATCCAGCCCGAAGCTCTTGGATGAATATGAATCACCTTATTCTCATCAGCGACCACCTTTCCAAAGGTTGGAATATAACGCCATAATGTGGTTTTTTGTACCTCCACTGTTCTAATAGCAAGCCCCTGCTTAATACCTTGTGAAGAAGATTCTCCCCCTCCTATCACAAGGTTTTGCCCGCCTTCTGAAGATTGAATGGCTTGCTTAACCAACTCCATACCGCAAATAGGACATGTCCCTTCATGATCTCGAATAATTTGGGGATGCATTGGACAAACATATTTATAAACAGCTTCTGACTCACTCTCTAGTAAAGCCATTTCAAAAGAGTGACTCCCCTCTTGCTCTTGTAAATGCTGATGTTCACTCTCTTCTGCATAAAGAGCAGGAAAAGTAAAGGCTGTCACTGACAGACATAAAAATAAATTGAAAGATAAACGTTTCATAACTAAACCCTTTTTAAACAAAATAAAAAGATGCCTCGGCCAAACCTGGCTTTATGAGACATACAATGGAACTGTTAAAAACTGTTTATAACGTTTTAGGAGGGCGAAACTCTGGGGTAATCAAAGAAGTTTCAAGATTAGATTGAACAAAAATGACTGGGTTTTCAGTTAACACTTGAACATTAAAACGACTGAATTGAATACCAGCCAAAGAAGAAATGATTTTATGACACGCACTTTGATCACACTGACAGCCATCAAAACAACTCATACAAAAAAGGTGTTCATCTGTAGACGCAAAATCAGGCTGATTCATCGAAGGGCAAGACTCATGCAATTCTGCCTCTACTTGAGAGCTTGTCTGAGAACCTGTATTATTTTGATACGCACCCGACCCTGCCCACGATAATGAAAGCGACGAAAATAAAATAAAAAAGACCATCAAATAATGCTTCATAGCTTGATTATACTAAAGGAAATGAAAACATCCAATAAAAGCACCACAAACTTATTCATCAGGTAGCATATCTGGGTACGACACGCCATAAGCAATCACCTTCTTATCTGGCGACCTTTTTGCCACATAACTGGCTAAATCGGCTTTTTTCATCACCTGTTCAATACTGTCAGAATCCTCATCTATTTTAGCCAACCCGATACTGACACCCACACCTAATGACTGACCTTCCCAGCTAATACAAATAGATTTTATTTTATTAAAAATACGCTGAGCCACTTCCTCTGCCGTATTCAAGGGACAATAAGACAGTAAAACAGCAAACTCATCTCCCCCCAATCGAGCGACAACATCAGACTCTCTACGCTCACATCTTAATTGAAGTGCCACTTCTTTTAAAACTTCATCGCCTGCCTGATGACCATACGTATCATTAATGGCTTTAAACTTATCTAAGTCCAGCAACAACAAACTATGCTCTTTACTGTCATTAACAGACTCTTCCCACAGTTTATTCGCAGCATTCTCAAATCCACGACGATTTAATAACTCTGTTAATGCATCATGATTTGCTTCCCATGATAGACTTTCAATATTACGATGTAGCCTTGCATTAAAAAAGTAAATTCCGGCAATTAAAAGTAAACAACCTAAAAAAATCAACGAAATCCATAAAGTTGCCCGATTAAGTTGCTCAGTAGCCACTTGCTCAATACGGTTTAAAGGAATGGTTATTTCAAGTGCACCCAACAATTGATACTGCTTCCATACCTTGCCAGGAGCAGTTCCACTTGCTTCTCGTAACGCCCTAACCTCCGGAGTCGTTTCATAGCGATTATGGCACGCGACACAACCTAAAGCATTTGCTGGATCTGCTAACAAATAGCGTAATACATTTTCACCCTTTACCTGTTCTATCCGAAAAACAGGTTTCCAATCAATTGGACCTTGAGGTGCATCTTGATCTTGTGCTTCAAGCTGAGGCCAAGCCCACGCCAAAAAGTCTCCCGAAAGTCCCTGAGTTGGCTCAATATTCCAGCGACTAACAGGGCGATATTGAAATAAATCAGCTGTATTTTTTTCCGTAGCTCGACCTAATACTTTTAAAAACTGGGCTGGTATTGGAATATAACCTTCATGAATTTCAAAATCGACATGAGCACCATAACCATCGGATTTAAGCTTAGAAATAACCTCAGAGGCATACACAGAGCGTGCTGTTTTTGCAAACGTTCCCACAATTTCAGCAATTTCTTCAGCCTGCTTTTCAACAAAAAAATTCGTTGTATCACGTACAACAAAGATAGCTAAAGCACCAACCAAAACGAATCCAAGTGCTAAAGTTAATGCTGTCTTTTTGCGTTGTTGCGTGATGTAACTCATAAAAAACCCTTTAAACTTTTAAACGTTTTAAAGCCCATATTTAACAAGGTATCCCAATAGAAATACTCTTATTAAACCTTAAATAACAATAAAACACCACTCACCTAAAAAAAACTCTGAACAAGTTCTGAAACATCAAGTGCTTCATTCACACGACCTAGGCGGAATCTGTCAGATTTAGGATGAATTCTAAGCAAGTCAAATTGTCAGCATCAAAACCTCTTTTCGCAGGCATATATTGATACAGCAAAAAAAGAACACAAACTCTCAAAGCGATTTAATCAGCGATCCCCGAGAACCTAATTTTTCTGTCAAAGCTGGCCTTTCAGTAACAGGAATGGAAAGTTTCATCTCAACTCCGGCACCATAAATCCTTTCTAATACCTGTCCACCCAGTTTTTCGACCCAATGCCGAACAAAACTCTCTAAGGCAAACAGGCACGTTACCTGAATACACACCTTTTCAACTTGTTGCTCCGTCAATAACACATCCATAACCGCTGTCGTAGCTTGACTATATGCTCTTGTCAACCCTCCCGTACCCAGCTTAATGCCTCCAAAATAACGTACAACAACAACCATTACATCGCCAACGCCCCTATGATTTAAGACATTTAAAATCGGTTTACCTGCCGTTCCAGAAGGCTCACCATCATCCCCCATGCCTACATTAGAAGCACAATTTGGGTGTCCAATTAAATAGGCCCAACAATGATGCCGTGCATCTGGGTGCTCTTTTTTCAGTGCACCTAGCCACTCCATCGCTGCTTCACGTGAAACAATTTGATCTGCACATGCGATAAAACGGCTTTTTTTTATAACTATTTCTGTCTTTGCAGGTTTGATTGGAATAGAGTACATCATCATACTTCCTTACTTTCCAATACAAAAAGAAGTAAAAATACGTCCCAATAAATCATCAGAAGTAAAACGCCCTGTAATTTCAGAAAGCGCTTGCTGCGCCAACCTCAAATCCTCTGCCAATAACTCTCCCGCAGCAACCCCTTCAAGTTGCTCCAGTCCACGGTTAACCCAAGATAAAGCCTCCTCCAATGCTTCAAGATGGCGTTTTCGAGCCATAAAAACCCCTTCTCCTGTTTGCGAAAAACCCATTTTTTGCTTTAAATGCATTTTTAAAAGATCTAGTCCCTGTTGCTGCTTAGCAGACAACCAAATCACAGTACGCTGTGATTCATAATCCTCTTCTATCATAGGTTGATGGTCAATCAAATCAATTTTATTACGAATTAAAGTAACAGGAATATGGGCAGGTAAACGCTCTAAAATCATTTGATCTTCAGGATGAATTGCCTCACCTGCCTGCAACATAACCAAAACCCGATCAGCTTGTTCCAAAGCTTTCCAGGCTCGCTCAATACCAATTTTTTCAACACAATCCGTTGCTTCACGCACCCCTGCGGTATCTAAAATATGCAAAGGCATACCATCAATATGCACCTCTTCCCTTACAATATCACGCGTTGTACCCGCAATACTCGTTACAATAGCACTTTCTCGACCAGACAACGCATTTAATAAACTTGATTTACCCGCATTAGGACGCCCCAAAATAACAACCGACATCCCCTCTCTTAATAGTGCTCCTTGTTTAGCAGCACAAAAAACACCCTGTAAACGCTCCAAAAGCGCTTGTAAATCACAAGCAACCTTACCATCCGACAAAAAATCAATTTCTTCTTCGGGAAAATCAATCGCCGCCTCAACATAAATACGCAAACGAATCATTTCCTCAACCAACGCATTGATCTCTCGAGAAAACTCTCCCTGTAAAGAGCGCATCGCTGAACGTGCCGCTTGATCCGAAGAAGCTTCAATCAAATCTGAAATGGCTTCAGCTTGAGCCAAATCCAATTTATCATTCATAAAAGCTTGTTTTGAAAACTCACCAGGATCAGCCAAGCGCGCACCCAATTCAACCACTCGGTTTAACAACCATTGTAAAACCACAGGACCACCATGTCCCTGCAACTCCAAAACATCTTCACCAGTAAACGAATTCGGATTCGGAAAATACAACGCAATCCCTTTATCTAATACCTGACCTTCTTTCCCTAAAAAATCACCATAATAAGCATAACGAGGCTTTGGAAGCCTGCCTAAAACAGCCTTGGCAATCTCTACAACCTGCTTCCCAGAAACACGCACAATCCCCACCCCTCCTCTACCTAAAGGAGTCGCTATTGCAGCAATCGTATCCGTATTTTCAAACTCCATACCGCCTTTATCCTTTAACAAAAACTTTGCACAAAAAGGCCATGCAAAAATTTCATACAAACAAAAAACGCCCTATAAAGGGCGTTTGCTCTACCTCTTTCAAAAAAGGCCATGATTGCAAGTTTACTCCACTACTTTATAAACAGTGGTTTTAAAGTCTGTAATAAATGCCTTTTCTGATAAAAATTCTTTCTGTTTTTCTAACTTTTTCTTAGAAAAAAACGTCATTTCTTCTGTCTCTCCATTTACCTTAAACGACAAAACATAAAGAGGTTTTGTTTCAACCTCCGATTCTGTACATTTTACAGTAACCGAAGAAACATCAGATTCTAAAGGCAAATAACCCTCACGTGTTTTATAACAAATAGGAGTTGTCCCGTCTGCGACCAAGTAGTCCACTTTATCAAAGAAAGGGTGATCCTTTCCAAGTTTTTGATAAGTTAATTGCATCGTTATTTACTCACTCTTTCTTTACTTTTTTCTTTTTCTTTCGCCTTTTCTTTTTCGTCAATTTCATCAATTTTCTTTGTAATATACCACTGTTGAGCAACCGATAAAATATTGTTTACCACCCAATAAAGAACCAGCCCTGCTGGGAAGAAAATAAAGAACACCGTAAAAATAAATGGCAAAAACTTCAATACCTTCTGCTGCATCTCATCCATCATCGCCGATGGGTTTAACTTTTGCTGAATAAACATCGTTGCCCCCATAATAATCGGCAAAATATAATAGGGATCCGGTGCAGATAAATCTTGAATCCATAACATAAACGGCGCATGACGCATTTCTACTGAATATAATAAAACCCAATACAAAGCGATAAAAACAGGCATTTGAATTAGTATAGGTAAGCAACCACCCAATGGATTAATCTTTTCTTCCTTATAAAGCTTCATCATCTTCTGTTGAAAAATTGCTTTATCGTCACCATAATTCTCTTTTAGTTGCTTAAACTTTGGTTGAAACTTCTTCAAGCGTGCCATTGAACGGTAACTGGTTTCAGAAAGCTTATAAAACACCAACTTAATTAACACCGTCAATAAAATAATCGCAACTCCCCAATTACCAACAACACTGTGTATCTTATCAAGCAACCAAAACAAAGGTTCAGCCAAAATCGTCAAAACACCATAATCAATTGTTAACTCCAAACCAGGTGCAATGTCAGCCAAGACACTTTGTATCTCAGGGCCAATATACACACTTGACGAGACCGTACCCGACTGGCCAGGTTCAACCATAATCATAGGTTCAACCACTCCAACCGCATAACGCCCTTCCGCTAAAGGTTTCGCATAATAAGTGTTTTGAGCAGATTGATTTGGTACTAATGCCGTCAAAAAATACTGCTGAATCATTGCTGCCCAACCACCTGTTACAATACGCCCCGAAACAGGCTGAGTCATCAAGTCATCAAAAGAGTGTTTAACATATTTCTCTTCAGCATTACCATCATACAAAACAGGCCCTGTATAGGTATACATCATAAAACTTTCATCAGGATTATAACGATTGCGCACTATCTGGGAATACATGCTTCCTGACCAAACATCACTTGCCTGGTTTTCAACCTTATACTCAACATCAATTAAATAATCTCCCTTTCGAAAAATATACGTTTTTGTTACCTTTACACCATCTTGAGACCAAGTTAAAGGCACAGACAACGTCTCTCCTACCATTTCATAACGTGCTTGTGCTGTGTTATAAACCGTTTTATGAGTTGGGGCGGGTAATTTTGCTTTAGGTTGCGTAGCCAAACCATTTTGAACCATATAAACCAAAGGGCCAGAATCGCTCAACAATTGAAATGGCTGAGAGTGATCTTGCGATGCACCGTACTGCAATAACTTAGCCGAACGAATATCACCCCCAACCGTATCAATCACAAGATCAAGGGTATCAGTTGTAACATGAATACGCTGCCCCTGTTCAATACCATTTTGCAAAACAGGTACAGCGCTGTTATGTACGCCACCCGCATTTACACCAGGCACATCCGATGTTGCAGATACCGCATGGCTACTTGACTGTACGCTTGAGCTTGTACTGGCCACAGGTACTTCCTGTGCGGCACTTGCTTGAGCTGTCGCCTTAACTTTTGCTGCCGTAAACTGCATCCACTCAAGCCACATCCACGTTAACGTAAATGCTAACGCTAACCACCAAAACGATCTCATATTCATCAGAAAACCTTTTATCTCATTTTTCTCACGCGCGCACTCACGCAGAGGTCTCAATCATTTAAATTTTTACATACGATCTTTTAGATCACTTTTATGAATTTTTCGAACCAGGTGCAAAAAGCTTTTATGCAAGGTCTCATTATCAATATCCTGCATCCCTTTGCGACCTAAAACGACAATATCATACCCACTTAACTCTTTTTTATGTAGCCGAAATGCCTCTCTTGCCAATCTTTTTACACGATTACGCCAAACAGCACGCTGTAATTGTTTTTTTGCAATCGCTAATCCAAGCCTAGGATAAGGGCGCTGATTAGAGCGGACAATAAACGTCCAATTACGATTACCAAACTTTTTTGCTTGAGAAAAAACGTGTTGAAATTCTTTTGGTTTTAAAAGACGGAGGGGTTTTGAGAAACCATTTTCAGGCTTATTTAGAAGAGTTGAAAAGGAAGAAGATTCTGAGTGAGTCGACAACTCATTGTTTGAATTCATTAACTCACCAGAACTTGGTTTTAAGTGCACCATTTAGAGCACACCAAAACTATACAGCTAAGCGCTTACGTCCTTTCGCACGACGAGCAGCTAAAATTTTACGACCATTTTTAGTCGCCATACGAGCACGAAATCCGTGAGTACGGGCACGTTTTATAACGCTAGGTTGAAATGTACGTTTCATGTCACTGAATCCTTAAATAGCCTATTCCGACATCCGGAAAAACGGGAATTATATAGAGTAATCAACAAGAAAACAAGAAAACATCTCTAAAAAATCCATTTGGTAACACAAAATGACTCACCATCACCTAACTTCAAAAAAGTTACCCTCCATTATTAATTTTTTTAAGATTTAATCCATAACCGTAAAAAAACATTTAAAAACAACAAGATAACTAACCAAAAACCCCAGTTATACACATAAGATATACACAAAGTTATCCACAAAACAATGCTTGTCTTAAAGTTATTCACAGGTATAATTACTCGCATTATTCGCTTAAATCGTAGGATACTCTCTTGTCATCACTGTGGGCTCAAAGTCTTAAACACCTAGAAAATGATCTAAATGATCAACAATTCCATACCTGGATTCGTCCACTTCAAGCCATTGAAGAGGACTCTGCTATCCGTTTGTTAGCTCCTTCCAGCTTTATTCTGGATTGGGTCAATAAAAAACTAATGAGCAATATTCGCCAGGCTGTCGCCATTTCAGCTCCCATCAATACCCCCGAGATTTTACTTGAAATCGGAGACTACACCGTAGAAACACTGGCCGAACCTGACCCCCTTCCCCAACCATTGCAACACAAAGAAAAATCTGTTAAAACAAATCAAAAAAAAGCAAGCACCGCCGTTCAAAAATTTTCCATAAAACATGGGCTTAATGCCAGCTTTACCTTTGAAACTTTTGTCGAAGGAAAAGCCAACCAATTAGCCGCAGCCGCCGCTCGACAAGTAGCTGAAAACCCTGGTGGTAGCTATAACCCATTTTTTATTTATGGTGGAGTAGGGCTAGGTAAAACTCATTTAATGCACGCCATCGGCAATCAATTAATAAAAGACAAACCTGACGCACGCGTGGTTTACTTACACTCTGAACGGTTTGTTGCCGATATGGTCAATGCATTAAGGCATAATAAAATTGATGAGTTTAAACGTTTTTATCGCTCACTAGACGCATTGCTCATTGATGACATTCAATTTTTTGCCAATAAAGAACAGTCGCAAGAAGAGTTCTTTCATACATTTAATACGCTACTAGAAGGCAATAAGCAAGTTATTCTAACCAGCGACCGCTTTCCCAAAGAGGTAGATGGCTTGGAAGATCGCCTAAAATCCCGTTTTGGATGGGGACTAACCATCGCTGTAGAACCCCCAGAATTTGAAATGCGTGTAGCCATTTTACTCAAAAAAGCCTCTGAATTTGGCGTTATCTTGCCCGATGAAGTCGCCTTTTTTATTGCCAAACGCCTACGAGGTAACGTCCGAGATCTCGAAGGAGCTTTAAAACGCGTAAGTGCTTACTCTCAATTTACCCAACAACCCTTAACCGTTGATTTAGTAAAAGAAGCTCTAAAAGACCTTTTGGCATTACAACAAAAAATGGTCACTCTGGACAACATTCAAAAAACCGTTGCAGACTATTTTAAACTCCGTGTTGCTGACCTGTTATCCAAGCGTCGCACCCGAAACATTGCACGTCCAAGACAGCTTGCTATGGCCATTGCCAAAGAATTAACCAATCACAGCTTACCTGAAATTGGGGATGCATTTGGTGGTCGCGATCACACGACAGTATTACATGCAGTACGTAAAATAAAAAAACTTCGTGAAGAAGATCATCACATAGATGATGACTTTAACAGCCTAATCCGTATCATAACTAACTAGGAGTCTGTCAGATTTAGAGTGAATCTACCGTAAAAAAGTCATTTCGGCTCATTTTTTCGATCAATTTCGTCAAATATACTCATAACTCACCTCAAGTATTCGAAAAAACAGTCTCAAAATGGCTTTCTCTCGTGATATTCCCTTAAGTCCGACAGACCTCTAGAAAAGAAATTAACCAGAGAGCTTGGCATGAAAATTACCTTAACTCGAGAAAACCTTTTAAACGTTCTGCAAACAGTGGGAGGCGTTGTTGAAAAGCGTCAAACCATGCCTATTTTAGGCAATGTTCTATTTCAAGTATCCGAAAATACATTAACCGTCACCGCATCAGACCTAGAAATTGAAACACAAGCACAAACAGAGCTTGAATCATCCGAAGTGGCTCAATTTGCAACCACCTTACCCGCCATTAAACTCATTAATATTGTCCGCTCACTTCCAGCTGGACTCACCATTAACCTTGACTTTGAAGGAGTGCGTTGCACCCTTTCAGCAGGACGCTCATGCTTCAAGCTCTCCACCTTACCCGCAGAAGACTTCCCAACCATTGACCTCTCTCAAGCAGAACTCTCTTTCTCCCTTTCTCAACATCAATTAAAACAGCTTATCCTGCACACCGGATTTGCCATGGCCAGTCAAGATGTACGCTTCTACTTAAACGGCATGCTGTTTGATATAAATGACCATACATTACGAGTAGTCGCAACCGATGGTCACCGTTTGTCCACCTGTTCAACAGAACTTGCTATGAAAGGGCTAGCGCCCACTCAAGCCATTTTACCCCGAAAAGGCGTGCTTGAATTACAAAAACTCATGACTGATGAAGACACTTTAATTGAATTCTCACTGGCCAAAAACCATCTAACCGTTCAACTTGAAGAGACAATCTTTACCTGTAAACTGGTTGATGGACGTTTTCCAGACTACCTTCGTGTGATTCCTTCCCATAATGACCAACTGGTTCAAACCGACAAAGAACTATTACGCGGACTTCTACAACGTGCCTCTATTTTATCCAACGATAAATTTAAAGGCATTCGCCTTATTTTGAGCCAAAACCTTCTAACTGTTAACGCTTCTAACAGTGAACAGGATGAATCACATGAAGACATGGCCATTGACTATCATGGCACTGAAATGGAAATTGGATTTAACGTCAACTACATCATTGATGTACTGAACGCCATGCAAGAAGACTGTGTTACCCTACTCCTAAAAGACGCCAACAGCAGTTGCTTAATTGAAACACAAACGGATGTTTGTCATTGCCAACATGTTATTATGCCCATGCGTTTATAACCACTTATAACGTTAAGAAAGCACTGATTAAATCGCTTCCTTAACAAATTAAGAAGAGCATCAGGGTTAATCGTTGAAATTAACCCTATTTTTTTTAAAAAAATTTTCCCCCCCCCTATTTTTTAACGCAAAGTGACTCTTCAACCTTGACGCAAATTAACCAACTTACCCTCCAAAATTTTCGTAATTGCCAACAAGTAACCTGTGATTTCAGTTCAGGTTTGAACTTAATTGTGGGAGACAACGCCGCTGGTAAAACCTCCATTATTGAAGCCATTTGGACCCTTGCTACAGGCCGATCTTTCCGAACCTCCAAATCACATCACCTAATTCAACACCAAAAAAATGCACTCACCGTATTTGCACAAGTCACATCAAGCCATACAACCCTCCAGACAAAAACACACCGTTTAGGACTACAAAAAACAATACAAAAAACACAGCTCCGAATTGATAATAAAACCATTTCTTCTCAATCTGAAATGGCACAGCATTTACCTGTACAACTCCTTACCCCTGAAAGCCATAAATTACTGGAAGAAGGCCCAAAAGCCCGACGTCAATTTATGGACTGGGGCTGCTTTCACCAATCTCCCCAATTTATGTCTCTATGGCGCCATTACCAACGCGCGTTAAAACAACGTAATTACGCCCTTAAAAAACACCTACCCAAAAAACAAGTGCAACTATGGGATCAAACACTGGTTGAAAACGCCCTTAAAATAGACGCCATTCGCCAACAATATTTAAACGATTTAACCCCCTACCTTCTCACCTTCTGCCAAACCTTAATGCCTGAAATAAACGAAAATGTTGTTTGTCAATATCGTGCCGGATGGCCTAAAAACACCAACGATTTAATGGCACTCTACGCCCTAAACTTTGAAAAAGAGAAGCACTTAGGGCATACTCAATACGGAACACACCGAGCCGACATTCGATTTAAATTTGCAGGACAAGAAGCCATGAACACTCTCTCACGAGGTCAACAAAAACTGTTTGTATGTGCACTGCTTCTTGCACAAGCCAGTTTGCATGAAAAAACTTTAAACGAACCTGTGATTATGCTTATTGATGATCTACCCGCTGAACTGGACGCAACCCACCGCCTTAAATTGCTTGAGTTATTGCAAATATTAAACATACAACACATCATCACCAGCACCTCAAAATCACTGGTTTCTACTTTAAACCCCAGTACCACTCGTCACTGGAAAATTAAATCTGGACAACTAAGTCCTAATTAACTTCAATCTAAAAAAGGATACACCATGAACAACTCACTGCCTCCATCACAACCAGAACACTCCATTAACACAACCACTCCTTCCATTATTTATGCCCTCTACCTAGCCAATATACTGATTCCCTTTACCGCTTTAATTGGGGTCATTATGGCCTATGTAAATAAACAGGATGATCACTCCTTTATACAATCACACTATCAATTTCAAATTCGTACTTTTTGGATTGGACTGCTTTACGCCTTCATTGGCGCATTACTCACACTGATTTTAATTGGTTGGCTTTTATTATTATTTTATGTCGTCTGGCTAATTATTCGATGCGTAAAAGGATTTAAGTACCTGAGTGAACAACAACCCATTCCCAATCCAACCAGCTGGATGTTTGGCTAATTTCCCTCTGCATTCGTAGCCCTGCATTTATATTGCATTTGTGGTAGAATTCTCGGTCTAATTTGGTACTCAAAACAAACTGAAATTAAAGTCATTTAATTTCCATAAAAGAAATCGAGTTTTATGTCTGAAGAAACACAATACGATTCCTCCTCCATCACAGTTTTAAAAGGCCTTGATGCCGTTCGTAAACGCCCTGGAATGTACATTGGAGACACCGATGATGGTTCAGGTCTACACCACATGGTGTTCGAAGTCGTAGACAACGGTATTGATGAAGCTTTAGCAGGGCACTGTGACAAAGTCGTAGTCACCATCCACACCGACGGTTCGGTTTCCGTTACCGACAATGGCCGTGGGATTCCCGTTGATATTCATGAAGAAGAAGGCGTCTCTGCGGCAGAAGTTATTATGACCGTTCTGCATGCAGGAGGTAAATTTGATGACAACTCCTACAAAGTATCTGGTGGACTGCATGGCGTTGGGGTCTCTGTTGTCAATGCCCTGTCCGAAAAACTTTATCTCATCATTAAACGGGATGGGCAAATTTGGAAACAATCCTACACCCACGGCATACCCGATGCACCGATGGTTGCTGTTGGTTCTACCGAAGAGACTGGAACCGAAATTCGCTTCTTGCCAAGTACCGACACCTTTACCAATGTCGAGTTCAAGTTTGACTACCTGTTAAAACGCCTTAGAGAACTCTCTTTTTTAAACTCTGGTGTTCATATTGAACTGCTTGATAAACGCGATGATCGCCATGAAATATTTCAATTTGATGGCGGCATTAGAGCCTTTGTCGATTACATCAACACCAATAAGCCTCTCATCAACGAAAAAGTCTTTTATTTTAGTACCGTCAAAGACGACATAACCGTTGAAGTAGCGATGCAGTGGTCCGAAGCCTATAAAGAGTCCATCTTCTGTTTCACCAATAACATTCCACAACGGGATGGTGGAACCCATCTGTCAGGTTTTCGTGCCGCATTGACTCGATCAATGAACTCCTACGCTGAAAGTTCTGGCCTGGCTAAAAAATACAAAATTACCGTCTCAGGGGATGATGCACGGGAAGGGCTTGCTGCTGTTATTTCAGTTAAAGTACCCGATCCTAAATTTTCATCACAAACCAAAGACAAACTGGTCTCTTCCGAAGTCAAAAGCGCGGTAGAAACCACCATGAATGAAAAGCTTTCAGAGTTTCTTTTAGAAAATCCAAAAGAAGCACAAGCCGTTTTTGCAAAAATTGTCGATGCCGCTCGTGCAAGAGAAGCTGCACGTAAGGCACGTGAAATGACACGCCGTAAAGGCGCATTAGACATTGCTGGTTTGCCTGGAAAATTAGCTGATTGCCAAGAAAAAGACCCCGCTCTTTCCGAACTGTACCTGGTGGAGGGGGACTCTGCAGGTGGCTCGGCCAAACAAGGGCGTGACCGCTGTACCCAAGCCATTTTGCCATTAAAAGGCAAAATCCTAAACGTTGAAAGAGCCCGTTTTGACAGAATGCTCTCCTCTCAAGAAGTTGGCACCTTAATTACCGCATTAGGGTGTGGTATTGGTGAAGAATACAACCTCGACAAACTGCGCTATCACCGCATCATCATCATGACCGATGCCGATGTGGATGGCTCGCATATTCGTACCCTGTTACTCACCTTCTTTTATCGCCAATACCCAGAATTAATCGAAAAAGGGTATGTTTACATTGCTCAGCCACCGCTTTATAAAGTCAAAAAAGGCAAACAGGAAACTTACCTAAAAGACGATTCTGAACTAGAAGGCTACTTGTTGCAAACCGCCATCGATAACGCCGCTTTATGGACAGAAGAAGGCGCTCCCAGTATTAACGGAATTGCACTAGAAACTCTGGCCAAAACCTACTTTAAAACACAGCACGTGATTAAACGCTTAAGTCGCCGATACAACCCTGTATTTTTAGAAATGATGATTGATCATCCAACCATCACTTTAGAGCTATTGAATGATTTTGATGGCTTAACGGAATGGGTTGCTCAATTTTTACCTCATCTGGAAGCCAATGGTGAAAAAAATAAAGTGGAATACCAACTTACCGTTGAGCCAGCCAGTGAACTAGACAGCAATGGCGCATTTCAAGTTCGTTTACAACAGCGTGAACACGGCTCTCTAAGCTCACAGGTATTTGATGCCGAATTTTTCGCCTCCAAAGACTTTGAACAAATTGTGTCACTGGGTCAAGCACTCCAAGGACTATTAAGCGAATCCGCCTACATTCAACGTGGTGAAAAGAAACAACCCGTTTCCAGCTTTAAAGAGGCCATTGAATGGCTATTTAATGAAGCCAAACGTGGCCAAAATATTCAGCGCTACAAAGGTCTGGGGGAGATGAATCCCGAACAACTTTGGGAGACCACCATGAATGCCGAAGCTCGACGTTTATTACAAGTGACCATTCGAGACGCCATTACCGCAGACCAAGTGTTCACCACTCTAATGGGCGATGAAGTCGAACCTCGTAGAGCCTTTATTGAATCCAACGCCCTACAAGTGGAAAATTTGGATGTCTAAATAAACCATTCAACCGTATCAATGGATTTTTTGAAATTTTAGCGATTTTAGTTTCTAATATCGCCCCATAAAACATAACCATATTTTTAATATTTTAATTTTAGGAGACAACCATGTCAGTAGAACACCCTATCGTTGCCGTAACAGGCTCTTCAGGAGCCGGCACCTCATTTGTAAAACGCGCCGTAGAAACCATTTTTGAACGTGAGAACTTAAAAGTCGCGGTTATTGAAGGCGACAGCTTTCATAAATACACTCGTACAGAAATGCGTGAAAAAGTAGCCGAATCTAAAAAAAATGGGGGTAAAGTGCTGACTCACTTTTCTGAGTACGCCAATGAGTTTCAAAAATTAGAAGAGTTGTTTGCCTCTTATAAAGAGACCGCAACGGGTAAAAAACGTTACTACCTTCACAGTGAAGAAGAAGCGGCAGAGCACAATGCCCGTTTAGGAACAAATCTAAGCCCTGGTGAATTTACACCTTGGGAAGAGATTGAGCCCGATACCGATATTTTATTTTATGAAGGTCTGCACGGTGCAGTAAAACGTAAAGATCACGGTCCTAAAGAAGGTATGTACGATGTTGCACAACACGTTGACCTAGGTATTGGTGTTGCTCCGGTTATCAATATCGAATGGATGCAAAAAATCT
>WFPP01000064.1 GCA_015487495.1 Thiomicrorhabdus sp. | reverse complement strand
TAGCGCGTCATAGATATTTGGTAAATCAGCACCTTTAAACTCGACGTCAATAACTGCGCCGATAATTTGTACTATTTGTCCACTCATTATCATTAACCTTTTATTGAAACTTTCAAACTTATACCGCTGCAGTACCCGCAACAATTTCAGAAATTTCAGCCGTGATCGCTGCTTGTCGTGCCTTGTTATAAGACAGCTTCAAGTCATTAATCATCTCACCCGCATTATCCGTTGCACTTTTCATTGCAACCATACGTGCACCTTGTTCACAGGATGCATTTTCAACAATTGCACCAAAAACAGTTGCTTCAATATAACGACGCATTAATAAATCAAGAGCCGTCTTAGCATCAGGCTCATATAAATAATCCCAATGAGTTGCATCTGTTTTTTCTGGCGCTGCAAGAGGAACCAGTTTTTGTATTACGGGATTCTGAGTCATTGTATTCACAAACTCATTAGAAGCTAAATACACTTCATCAATTTCACCCGCATCAAACTTGTCTAGTACAACTTTGATAACGCCTACTAAATCCTCAATATGAGGTGAATCTCCTAAATCAGAAATTGTTGCAACAATATTTCCTCCGTAGCTACGGAAGAAGGATTGTGCTTTATTACCAACTAGGGCAAGTTCAACATCAATGCCTTGGTCTTGCCAAGTTTTTAACTGTGGTAAAGACTTGCGAAATAAGTTTGAGTTTAAACCACCACAAAGACCTCGATCAGAAGAGACAACAATCAATCCAACACGTTTTACCGATTCACGTTCCTGAGTATAAGGATGTTTATACTCAGGATGTGCACCTGCAACGTGAGAAATCACTCTCTTCACTTTTTCGACGTAAGGTTTTGTCGCTTCCATACGAGCCTGAGCTTTACGCATTTTAGACGCCGCAACCATTTCCATGGCTTTAGTGATTTTTTTGGTATTTGTTACAGAGCTAATTTTAGCTCGTATTTCTTTACTACCGCCTGCCATGGCCTACTCCTTTCTTAGTAAACGCCATTTGCCTTGAATGATTCTACGCAAGCTTTAACAGCATCAACGATATCACCATTCCAGTCACCCTTAACATTAATTTGGGCGGCCAAATCAGCATTTGCAGAATTCAGATGAGCATGCAAAGCTGCTTCAAAGTCTAAAACTTTTTCAACTTCAACATCATCCAAATAACCTTCATTTGCAGCGTATAAAGAAATAGCCATTTCAGCAATTGATAACGGAGAAAATTGCTTCTGCTTCATTAGTTCAGTTACACGCTTACCACGTTCCAACTGCGCTTTTGTTGCTGAATCAAGATCCGAAGCAAACTGAGCAAATGCCGCTAACTCACGGTATTGAGCTAAATCTAAACGAATACCACCACCTAATTTTTTAATGGCTTTTGTTTGGGCTGCTCCACCAACACGAGATACAGATAAACCAGCATTTACAGCAGGGCGAATCCCTTGAGAAAATAACCCTGTTTCAAGGAAAATCTGACCATCTGTAATCGAAATTACGTTTGTCGGTACAAACGCAGATACATCACCTGCCTGAGTTTCAATAATAGGAAGCGCGGTCAATGAACCCGTCTTACCTTTTACCGCACCATTAGTAAATTTTTCAACATAATCTGCACTTACGCGAGCAGCACGCTCTAATAAACGAGAATGCAGATAAAAAATATCACCAGGGAATGCTTCTCGGCCGGGAGGACGACGAAGTAATAGTGAAATTTGACGGTAAGCTTGAGCTTGTTTAGTCAAATCATCATAAATAATCAACGCATCTTCACCACGGTCACGATAGTATTCACCCATCGCACAACCCGCAAAAGCCGCAAGATATTGTAAAGCAGCTGGATCAGAAGCATTCGCAGCAACAATAACCGTATTATCCATTGCTCCGTATTCTTCTAACTTACGTGCAATGTTAGCAACCGTTGATGCTTTTTGTCCCATCGCAACATAAATACACTTAACGCCAGTATTTTTTTGAGAAATAATGGCATCAATTGCAATGGCTGTTTTACCTGTTTGACGATCTCCAATAATCAACTCACGTTGTCCTCGACCAACAGGAATCATTGAATCAATTGATTTAATCCCTGTCATCATTGGCTCATCAACAGATTGACGATCAATAACACCTGGAGCGATACGCTCAATTGGGGACATTTCTTTTGTTTCAACTGGACCTTTACCATCGACAGGACGCCCTAGTGCGTCTACGACACGACCATTCATTTCAGGCCCTACGGGTACTTCTAAGATGCGACCAGTACAAGTGACCTTGTCGCCTTCAGAAATGTGTTCATATTCACTTAAAACAACAACACCTACCGAATCAGACTCTAAATTTAGAGCCATTCCGAATGTGTTTTCATCAAACTGAACCATTTCACCATACATTACGTCTGAGACACCGTGAACAAGTGCGATACCATCAGCGATGCTAACGACTGTTCCTTCACTGCCAGACTCAGCTTTACCATCAAAACCTTTAATACGGTCTTTGATTAGGCTACTGATTTCAGAGGCATTCAATTGCATGTTTATTCCTCTCCATTATTGGGCGATTGCTGCGCCAAGTTTGTTAAGTTGTGTTGTCGCTGAACCATCCATAGCCCAGTCACCCACTTTAATCTTAATTCCGCCAATCAATGAAGAATCCTCTTCATAAGTAATTTCTACTTCGGCATCAAACTTAGCATTTAAAGCAGCACTTAATATTTTTTTCTGCTCGACCGTTACTTCTCGTGCTGAAATAACAGTAGCAAGCACACGTTTTTCATCTTTTGCTCGTAAAGCTTCGAAAGCTTCCGCTACATCAGATAGTGCTGCTAATCGTTTATTTTCAGCCATAGCTACCAGAAGGTTTTTTCCTTCTTTAGTCAGACTGTCACCCATAACATCAGTGAATACCGTCACGATATCTTCGCCACTGTATTTTGGGTTTTTAATCATTGCTTGCATCGCATCGTCTTGAGAGATCAATGCTAAATTTGCAAGTTCCTCTGACCATTCAGCCATGTTTTGCGCTTCTTTTGCCAGCGCAAAAACAGCTTCTGCATAAGGTCGTGCAATTGTAATTAATTGTGCCATAGAGTGTTATCCTTAGATTGATTTAACCAAGGTTTCTAGCATGTCGTTATGTGTTGCTGCATCAATTTCTTTTCCAAGAATTTTCTCTGCACCAGAAACAGCAATGGAAGCAACTTCTTTACGAAGCTCTTCTCTTGCTCGACTTACTTCTTGCTCTATTTCTGCTTGGGCTGAAGCTTTTATACGGCCGGCTTCTTCTGTTGCTTTTACTTTCGCATCTTCTACGATTTCAGAACCACGTTTTTCAGCTTGACCTAGTATATTTTGAGCTTGAGTTTTAGCTTCTTTAAGCACTTCTTTTGCTTTATTTTCGGCTAATTCAAGTTCATGCTTACCTTTCTCTGCAGCAGAAAGTCCATCAGAAATTCTTTTCTGACGATCTTCCATTAACTTTGAAAGTGGACCCCACAGCACCTTGTTCACAAACCAGATTAGTAGCATAAATGCAATCATCTGGATGAGAAGCGTTGCGTTAATGTTCACAGTGGTTACCTCGCCATTCGTTATGAGTTAAGTTATACAGTTGCGTTTAGAATTAAGCACCTAGCGCAGCCGTCATCGCACCAACGAATGGGTTAGCAAATAAGAACCACATTGCGAACGCTAAAATGATGAACGGGAAGGATTCCATCAAACCAGCAAAGATAAACATGTTCGTCATTAATACTGGACGCATTTCTGGTTGACGCGCAATCCCTTCAAGTGTTTTAGCACAAATAAGACCCCAACCAATAGCGGATCCTAGACCAGCCGCAGCCAAAATTACACCTACACCAATTGCAGTTGCAGCATAGATATCAGCAATCATAGTAGCAGTTACTTCCATCGATTTTCTCCAAAGTTTAAAGTTAAAAAAAAATTAAAGTTAAAAAGCTTTTTACCTAGTCATGAAACTGAAGCAGGTGCGCTTAAACCCTTTTAGAAACCAAGAAAGAAACCCTTTCCTGGTTGCCCTATTCACACAACATTTAATTAGAAGGCTTAATGAGCTTCCTCATGCGCCATACCTAAATAAACAATGGTTAACACCATAAAGATAAAGGCTTGTAATGTAATAACCAACAAGTGGAAAATCAACCAAGCTAAATCTAATAATACCTGTAATGGCGCCCAGAATAGTGCAGCGGCACCTACTGCCAATGTTCCACCGATCAATGCGATCAATAGGAATACGAGTTCACCCGCAAATAAGTTACCAAACAAACGTAACGCCAGTGATAATGGTTTTGATACTTCTTCAATCAATGTCATGATAATATTGACTGGTACAAGAAACTTACCAAACGGGTGAAATAAAAACATTTTAGCGTAGCCCCATCCACCTTTTATTTTAAAGTTATAAAAAACAATCAAAACAAAAACAGTCAGAGACATAGCCAATGTCGTATTTAAGTCTGTAGTTGGAACAATTTTCAAATAGGCATGAGAATCACCAGTAACAAGCTGAAACAGGTATGGAAACAAGTCCACTGGAATCAAATCCATAAAGTTCATCAACCAAACCCACAAAAATATTGTTAATGCCAAAGGAGCAATTAAGGGATTATGACCAGGAAAAGCATCCCTGACATTAACCGAAACAAAATCTAAAATTGATTCCACAAAGTTTTGAAAGCCTCCTGGAGTGTCTGTTTCCAGTTGTTTACCTAAACGCATTGCTGTAACAACAATCAAAGCGCCCAGCAGGACACTCACCGCGATGGTATCTAGGTGAAAGGTCCAAAAACCCTCTCCCACGCTATTATTAGTCAAGTGATGTTGAATATACTCGACCGTTCCCATTTTTTCAGCACTCAATGGACTACTCCTTAATCAGTCAAACGTCGCTTCCCTCTTAGATTGAAAAGTTGACCCAGCTGCATTAACACGAAGGTTAACACCACGGGAAAAACTTGACTCTCTTCAAGAAAAAACAACCCTACAATAAATAACACAGCCAATAGAACAAATCTAACAACTGCACTCACATATAAAATCAGCATTCCAGCTTTGGGATCTTTTTCTGACCGTTGATTTGCTTTATCAAAAGTAAAACTCAACATTAACACGTTCATCATTCCAACAAAAAAACCATACGCTGCGCCAACAGCCAAATCTAGTCCAATCAGGGCATAAACGCCAACCACAACCAAACCAATAACAGCTTGGATTTTAAATACTTTACTCAACATTCTGTTCATCTTTTTTCTGTTGAGTTGCTTGCTGATCTAACCTTTTTGTTAATAAACGTACTTTTTGCATTCCCCCAATAAACCCCAACACCCCACAACTTAAAAAGAAAATGGGCATTGTGCCAAAAAGATAATCTAACAGGTAGCCAACAATAAAGCCGGCGATAACCATCGCAGTAAACATAGAGCCTGCACCAATAAGCAAATAATTCGCCACTGGGCTTGGTGCAATATAATGTTTAGGCATGCTGTTTTTTTTATTTGGCTCAGTCATCTGATGGCAAACTCTGCTAATGATACTTTTTAGCGAATCTAAGTTCAAGCTAAATGGGCGGACATAATAATATTTTATGGCGATAAAAGCTAGATAATAACACCTCAAATTTAAGCTTTTTTAAAGCGTCTTGTGGCTAAAAACAATATAGTGTGATTTGTGATATTTAAAACACACCATAAGCTTTTCATTCAAGAAAAAAATTTTAATTAAAATGCATCTTAAGAACGCTCATTCTCTCTAAAAAATGCCAAAACACGCTCAAGCTCAGATAAGTCCTTATAGCGAATTTCTACTTTTCCTCTACCTGAAGGTTGATGACGAATTTTAACAACGGCTGATATTTTCTCTGAAAGACGCTCTTCATGCTGCTTAACTACTTGTGCATCTGGAGTTTCTTTTTCTTTGGCAGATTTTACGATCTCTCTTGGTATTAAAATATTTTGCACAGCCTCTTCTATTTCTCGAACAGACCAGCCTTTGGCAACTGTTTTTTTAATCAGCTCTTTTTGTAGAGATTCAGGTAGACTAATAATCGCTCTTGCATGCCCCATGCTAATTTGCCCTAAATTCAGTTCCCTTTGAATGCTTTTGGGAAGCTTGAGTAGCCTTAATAAATTAGAAACGGCGGCACGTGAGCGCCCAACGGCATCAGCCACCGCTTGTTGCGTAAGATCAAATTCTTTTAATAAGCGTTTAAGTCCAATAGCCGTTTCAATCGGATTTAAGTCTTCACGCTGTATATTTTCAATCAATGCCATCGCTAAAGTGGCTTGACTGTCCGCTTGTCGAATCACAACAGGAACCTTATCAAGCCCTGCAAGCCTAGAAGCTCGCCAACGACGCTCTCCTGCAATAATTTCGTACATATCCGAACTCAAAGGCCGGGCAATAATTGGCTGAACAAGTCCTTGTACTTTAATCGAGTCAGCAAGCTCCTTCAGACTCTGTTCTTCAAACTGTTGCCTAGGCTGATATTGTCCTGGTTGCAACTGGTCAATATTTATTTTTTCAACACGCAAATCAGAACGGCTATTTTCGGATTTCTGTTTTGCACCAATCATGGCGTGAATCCCCAGCTTTCCCATCCCTGAACGCTTTTTAGCCATTTTGCCCTCCCTCGCTTAATTTTTACATTATATTTTTGACTTCCGAATCCATTCTTTAGCCAATGCTAAATAAGCAATGGCGCCATTTGAAGAAGGGTCATAATCAATAACAGATTCGCCATGACTTGGGGCTTCTGCAAGCCGTACGTTACGAGGAACAATTGTCTGCAACACTTTAACTCCAAAATGATTTACCAACTCATTTGATACATCATTGGCCAAATTATTACGCCGATCATGCATCGTTCTTAGCAGCCCATCAATGTGCAAATCAGGATTTAATTGATCTTGAATCGTATCCACTGTTCCCATCAAAGCTGACAACCCTTCTAAAGCAAAGTATTCACACTGAACGGGCACAATAACACCGTCTGCAGCAGTAAGTGCATTTAAGGTCAGCATATTAAGCGTAGGAGGGCAATCAATCACAATTGCGTCATACTGCTGCCGTATTTTTTTTAGCGCCTTTTTTAAACGCTTAGGCCCCATATCCTCTTCCAACAAGGCAACTTCTGCAGCAGTAAGGTTTCCATTTGCTGGTAGCAAATCTAAATGCGCTCTCTCAACCTGAATAATGGCTGCTCTTGCTTTTACCTCTCCAACCAACACCTCAAATACAGAAGCATTTAATTGCTCTTTATCCACACCAACCGAAACGGTAGCATTACCTTGTGGATCCAAATCAATTAACAATATTTTTTTCCCCAACCGCCCTAAAGCTGCAGCTAAATTTACACTGGTTGTCGTTTTCCCTACACCACCTTTCTGGTTGGCTATTGCAATCACTCTTCCCACATATAATCCTTGGCCTTTAGGTTGATTACTTCGTTACTTTTAATAACATTCTCTCTGCATTCAATCCTGGAACAGAGAGTTCAATCATTTCTTGTTCTTTAACTTGGACAGACAAAGAAGCCAAATTCTCAAATTTTTTTTGTGCTTTCATTGCCCACCAGATTCCCCCTTTTTTTAACAGGTGGCTTGTCCAATACAACATATCATTCATAGAAGCAAAAGCACGTGAAATAACACTATCGTATAAACAAGAAGGCTGGTAGCTTTCAACGCGCTCATGTAAAATAATGCTTTTATTAAGCCCTATTTCAGCTTTTACCTGAACTAAAAATCTTGTTTTTTTACTATTACTGTCCAGTAGATCTACCTGTTTCTCTGGAAACATAATTGCTAAAGGAACTCCTGGCAAGCCTCCCCCCGTTCCAACATCAATTATTCTTTCCCCTGAAACATAAGGCACAACGGCTAAACTATCCATTAAGTGCTTGATTAACATCTCTTTTGGGTCTCGAATAGCCGTTAAATTATAAACTTTATTCCACTTTTCCAATAACGCCAAATACTGAATCAATTGTTCAATTTGGTGAGAAGATGCCTTAAGCCCCAGATCACTCAATCCGGCTTCCAAATGAGGTTTTAAAGCCATAACTAACATAATTCGTAACCCTATTGTTCCAGTTGTTTTGATGAGTCTAATCCAATATTTGAACGAAATTTTTTAATCGCAATTAACAAAATCGAAATAGCTGCGGGCGTAATGCCCTGTATTCGGCTAGCCATACCTAAAGTCTCAGGTCTATGATCTCGTATTTTTTGCTTAACTTCATTAGAAAGGCCTGAAATGGCATCTAAGTCAAGATTATCTGGAATTTTCACTAACTCAGAACGCTTAATTTTAGCAATTTGCTGAACTTGACGTTCAATATAACCCGAATACTTTGCTTCAATTTCAATTTGATCAATCACTGACTGATCAGTAACAGCTTGTTCCAAAACAGTCAGCTGAGCCAAAGCATTATAAGTCACTTTTGGGCGTTTCAATAAATCAAACAATGTTTGTTCTTTGCTCAATGGCAAATCCATTAATACTTCAGCTTGCTTTGCTTCAGGATGAGAAGGATAAATCCATACATCCTTAAGGCGAGCAACTTCTTTTTCTAAAGCGTCACGCTTACTCTCATAAGCACTCCAACGAACGTCATCAATCAATCCCATTTCTCTTGCGATAGAGGTTAAACGTTGGTCGGCATTATCCTCTCTTAACATTAAACGGTATTCTGCCCTAGACGTAAACATACGATAAGGCTCATTCGTACCCATCGTAATTAAGTCATCTACTAAAACACCTAAATAAGCCTCATCTCTTCTCGGATACCAAGAAGGCTTTTCTTGAGCTCGCCTTGCAGCATTAATTCCCGCCAATAAACCTTGAGCAGCAGCTTCTTCATACCCAGTTGTACCATTAATTTGTCCTGCAAAATACAGCCCCTGAATGGCTTTCGTTTCCAAAGTTGGCTTTAATGCCCTAGGGTCAAAATAATCATACTCAATCGCATACCCTGGACGCATTATTTTTGCATGCTTTAGCCCATCCATCGACTGAACAATTTTGAGCTGCGTTTCGAATGGAAGACTCGTGGAGATACCGTTTGGATATAACTCTGTCGTTGTGAGGCCTTCAGGCTCAATAAAGACTTGATGCTGATTTTTATCAGCAAACCGCATCACTTTGTCTTCAATAGAAGGGCAATAACGAGGGCCTACACTATCAATTTCACCCTCTTCAGAGTACATCGGAGATTGATCTAAAGAGTTCCTAATAACATCATGAGTTTGAGGATTTGTGTAAGTAATATAGCATGGAACTTGCCTAGGGTGCATTGACGTTCGGCCAAGATAGGAAAAAACAGGTATAGGCTCATCACCAAGCTGAATTGTCATTGCAGAAAAGTCAACACTACGTGAATCTATACGAGGCGGAGTTCCAGTTTTTAATCGGCCCACAGGTAAATCCAGTTCTCTTAAACGAGAAGCCAAACGATTCGCTGGCTCATCGGCAGCTCGCCCACCTTCATAATTTTGTAAACCAATATGAATACGCCCTGCTAAAAATGTCCCTACCGTTAAAACAACTTGATTCGCATAAAATTTAAGCCCCATCCTAGTTTCTACGCCTTGAATACAGCCTTCTTTTAACAAAACATCCTCTACCGCTTGTTGAAATAAGGTCAAGTTTTTTTGGCTTTGTAGCCGAGACACGATAGCTTGTCGATACAGAATTCGATCCGCTTGAGCTCTTGTCGCTCGAACAGCAGGCCCCTTAGATGCATTTAAAGTTCGAAATTGAATGCCAGCTTCATCAATTGCTAAAGCCATTGCGCCACCAAGAGCATCAATTTCTTTTACAAGATGACCTTTACCAATACCTCCTATTGCAGGATTACAAGACATTTGACCTAATGTATCAATATTATGCGTCAATAAAAGAGTATTAAGTCCCATTCTTGCTGAAGCAAGCGCAGCCTCAGTCCCTGCATGACCGCCACCCACAACAATAACATCATACGTAGATTCTTGTACACTCATTCAAAATGCCTTTTAGAGCTGTCAGCCAGAGAATTTCTCCAAATTTAAACAAGCCAACCAAGTTTAAATACACCAACTTATTACAGGGTTTTTAATAAAAATATCAATATAAAATCGCAACATTCTATCATAAGAACCCCACATGTTCTCAAGATCAAACATTCAACATTAAAAGAATAAATACGACACGATAAACTAAAAGGCTGTATTTTTTATTATTATGGGACTTTTACTCGAAATACTCGTACAAAATTCATTATATCTAAACAAATAAAAACAAATAATAAGAAGCAACTAAACAGTTACACACACATCAAAAAATAGAAGAGGGAAGGGGGGGGGAAATTTTAAAACAATGTAAAAGAAAGTCCTATTGCTCACTCTGCCTTAAATAATTGCTAAAAGGGGGAGTTTTTATTAATGATCTAAGCAAAAAATAAGCAATAGGATTTTTTAATAACTAAAAATTAGCTATCAGATAACTTAATTAAAGAAAACTCTTTTTCAGATAAAACTCCATCCTGATTTAAATCAAGTAAATTCCACTGAGCCGAAACATCTTGAGAGGTCGCAGCCTCGTCTTTACTAATAACGCCATCTTTATTCGCGTCAAGAGCTTTCCATAACTCACTAGCATCCGAAGAATCAGCAACCACAACACTGGATGCTCCCAGTGTCATGGCAAGTACTAACATAAGATTAGTATTTTTCATTAAATACTCCTTTAAGGTTTATTGAAAAATAAATTAACAAATACAACCCTATTTTTTAAAAACAGGATTGAAATAATAAAACAGGATATTTATTTAAAATAATTAAAAATAAACAATCCTAGTCAACAACCTTAAGAGCAACGGGCATGCCAATACAGAAAAGACGAGATAACCCATTGATTAATAACAATAAAACATATACAACTTTATTAAAAATCCTTTTTAATTCCAAATTGAGTAAAAATGCCTCATTTTTTGTTTCCTAAGCCCGACACTTGCCTTAAACCTTAAAAGCAAACAAATGAATTTTTTATTAAATAAATCATTTTTATTAAACTTTATACTCCAACTACTCCCTTATAATCAGGCATACAAAACATTCTTTATTAAAAAACAACAGTGTCTCAAATACACGACACTGTTTCCTGTCAAAAAAAGAAAGTGATTCAAAGTAGGAACAATAAGTGTTTCATAAAAACGACAAATAAATAAACTTTCTATTTTTAATTTTACCTATCAATGAACAAAAGCATTAAAGTTGCTCACTTTTTAGGCTTAAAATTAACAGGCTTTAACATATGACGATTCAATAAACGATAAAATTCAGTACGATTTCGCTTTGCAATACGAGCAGCTTGAGAAACATTTCCTCCAACAAGCTTTAATAAACGAATAAGGTAATCTCTTTCAAAATCTTTTCTTGCTTCATTGAAAGAAGACATTGATAAATTTTTCTTTTGCAATGCATTTTCAATTAGGGAAGCAGGAATCAAGGCAGTCGTTGCAAACGCACAGGCTTGATCAACCACATTTTTAAGCTCTCTAATATTACCAGGCCATTCATAACCTAATAAAATTTCCATTGCTTCAGGAGATATTTTTTTAACCCTCTTACTTCTTTGTTTAATGAAATGATCTACAAGCAAAGGAATGTCCTCTGGACGCTCCATTAAACTAGGAAGCTTTAAAGTAACGATATTTAAACGATAATAAAGATCAAGCCGAAAAAGCTTCTCTTCAACCATCTGTTTTAAATCTCTATGGCTTGCAGACACAATACGCACATCAATTGGCCTTGTTTGACTTTCTCCTACAGGCCTAATTTCCTCTTCTTGTAAAGCCCTTAATAACTTTACCTGAAAAGAAGGTGACATATCTCCAATTTCATCTAAAAAAAGAACACCGCCATTCGCTAATTCAAATAACCCTTTTCGATTCTCAATTGCTCCTGAAAAAGCGCCTTTTTTATGCCCAAAAAGCTCTGACTCTAATAATTCTTCTGGAATTGCACTGCAATTAACGGCAACAAAAGGTTTATTTTTTCTTGGACTTGCTTTATGAAGTGCCTGAGCAATAAGCTCTTTACCTGTCCCACTATCTCCTTGAATATAAACACTAATATCACTTTGAGAAACATGATAAACATCCTTTAAAAGTCCTTCCAAAAGGCTACTTTGCCCAATAATATCTTTACGCCACTCTTCACTTGGCTCACTTGAAAATAAACTTGCATGTAACTTAAGCGCTTTTTGAATCTGCTCATTTAACTCCAAATGATTAATAGGTTTAGTAATAAAACCAAATACCCCTAAACTGGTCGCCTTAACCGCTTCCCTAATCGTACCATGCGCGGTCATAATAATAACAGGCAATGTTGGACGCGTTTTTTGAATCTGTTCATACAGCCCCATACCACTCATTTCGTCCATTCTAAGATCTGTAATCACTACATGAGGGTTAAAAACAGGCAGCATTGCCAAGGCTTCTGTTGCGCTTTCAGCCGCTTCAACTTGAAGTCCAATATGCCTTAAACGAATCGTAAGAAGCTTTAATAAACTCGTATCATCATCAACTAAAAGTAATTTCTGCCCACTAAACAGCAAAGAAGGGGCTTCATCAGGGCTGTTCATCTGAAATCCTTTCATTCATAATAGCTTCTATCTCTTTTAACTCTTTTATTAATCCATTAAGACTTTGATTCTCATTCCTACTCTCTTCTAATTGAAGCTCAAGCTGATTTACTCTTTCCTTTAAATCTGCATTACGTACTTTTAAATAATTAATATGCTCTAAAGTTTGAATTTGTGCTGAATTCAGCCACTGTATTTCTTGATAAGAATGGAGCAATGGCTCAAGTTCTTTAAGTATTGTGACTCTCTCCTTATGAGTGATACAACTTTTACGATCAGAAAAACTATATGCTAGAAGCCATCCTGCTTGCCAAGTCCCATCTTCTTGATAAATTTTAGCCAATTCCTTACATGCCTTTAAACGATAAGGTTCTTCCAAACTTGCATAGTAATCCCCTTGTCGTAATAAATAAAGAATCGTCTTTCCTGTCGTCTCCCAAGAAGCCAATAAACTATAAGTTAATTTATGAGAAGGAAGTTCAAACTGTAATAGCGGAGGAATAGGGTAGGAAAAGCCATCATTAAAACCTTCCTTATCAGAAGTTTTTTTTACTCTCTCCTCCTGCACACACCCCTGAATAAAAACCAAAAGAAGAATTATCCATAAAATATTACGCATTATTTTTAGCCTCTAAAGGAAGCTCTAAAACAAACCTAGCACCACAATATTCTTTATTTGGAGGCAACAATATCGTTCGACCACCATGTTTAACAACATAATATCCAACAATAGCCAACCCTAAACCAGTACCTTTCATAACTGAGTCTTCCGTTGCTTTACCTTGAAAAAAATCTTCAAAAATTTCAGATCTAATTGCATCAGGAATACCTGGCCCTTGATCCTCAATTAAAATTTTTACCTGATCATTATCGACCTCTGAAGAAAGACTAATTTTTGTGTTTTTTCCTGAAAACTTAATCGCATTTGAAAGAAAATTACTTAAAATAATTTTAAGTTTATTAAAATCTGCTGTTATTTGAATGGAAGGATTATGCTCTAAAATAACCTGGTTTTTGCTTTGAAAAAGTAATTGATACTCTTCAATTAATGAAGCAATTAGAAGCGATAAATCAAATTGACTATACTCTAAACGAGACTGGATTGAAACAGCTCTTTGATACTCCAATAAATTAGAAACAAGATTAATAATATTAAAGTTTCCCATCTTCATGAGATTTAAAACTTCCCTCTGCTCATCATTTAAAGAACCAATAACTTCCTCTGATAATAAATCCGTTCCTTCTTTTAACGTCGCCAAAGGCGTTTTTAATTCATGTGAAACACTTCGAATAAAATGTTGTTTTTCATTTTCAAGGTATTTTAATTCTTTTCGAAGCCCCTCTAGATTTCTAGCCAGAATTCTTACATCAAAAGGGCCTGAGACTTCAATTGGAAAATCAAAATCTTCTTTCGCTAAATGATTAATTGCCGAACCAATTTTTTTAATTGGACGAGTAATAAAATGTACAAAAAATATACTTAACACTAACGCTAAAAAAGCACTTAGCAATACCGTTAAAAACAATCGATTCATTACCTCTGTTTCAAATTCTGATAACGCTAAAACATCAAGTGCTTGTTGCTTGGAACCCAATCGAATAATTTCTCTCGCCCGCTCAACTAGCGTAGCAAAACCATCTAAATCAGATGGCAATAGTTTTTGATGATTAATTAAGCCTTCAGTATAAATCTCTTGAAATAATTTAGCTTCATCCTCTTTAAGACTTTTTAACTTCTGAGACAAGTTTACACTTAAATTTTCAATATTTGATGCTTCAAGCAATTTAAGAAATTTATGCCGATGCTGAATATATGCTTCGAAAAAAGAAGGTTCATTTAAAATTTGAAATTGACGAATACTACGTTCCATCGAAATCAAACGCTCCAACACTAATCGAGAATTCTCAGTTACAACGACCGTTTGAAAAACCGTATTATGAGCTTGCTTAGAATAACTGTCCATTGCAACTAGAGCATACAAAATAGCAAAAATAAGAGGTAAGCTGACAATAACAAAGCTTGTTAACATCCATTGATATAAAGAACCAATCCAAGAGGAATTAAAGCGAAATGAAAGCCTCTTCCCGAGACTCTTTTTTGACTTCATTTAGTTACTGCCCCTTTCTATACCAGTCATACTGTAAATCTTAAAAAGCTGTACTTTACAGTATAAATAAGTATTTATATAGTACAAATAGGATTTAGAGTAATGATATTATCATCCTCCTTAAAAACAAGGAGAAATAATTACACCTTTTTATTGCCTTACAGTACGTGAAACATCAAATTCTTTTTCAAAATTGGAGCGATAAGGATTAATATCCAAACCTCCTCTGCGTACATACCTTGCACATACCATTAAATATTTAGGTTGACACTGCTTTAATATATCCATAAAAATGCGCTCAACGCACTGTTCATGAAACTCATTATGTTCACGAAATGAAATTATGTATTTTAATAACGCTTCATGTTTCATTTTTTGACCTTGGTAACGAATCACAACAGAACCCCAGTCAGGTTGCCCCGTTACCAAACAATTTGATTTTAAAAGGTGACTGTTTAATGTTTCATCCACTATATTAATTGGATCTTCCGTTTCCAATAACATCGGATTTACTTGATACTCATTTACTTCTATATCCAGTTCATCTAAGTTATCCCCAGGTAGCGTAGCAAACTTGCCCTCTAAAGCCTCTAAAGTATAAATCATAACACCAACAGGCTTACCAGATACACGAGTTAAATCCTTTATAATTAAAGCCTCAACCTCTTCTTGGGATTCAAATTTGCTACCACTAAATGAGTTCAAATAAAGCTTAAAAGATTTAGACTCAATTAAGTAAGGAGAATCTCCCTGAAAAACAAATTCAGCCATCACTGAAATTGGTTTTCCTTTAAGGTTTAACCACGAAAGCTCAAAAGAAGTCCAAATATCCAGTCCAGAAAAAGGTAAATTATCATTACAAATACCCAATTCTTTCCGCTTTTCTTGGCGTGGTATTGCAAACAATAAACTTGCATCATACTTAGAACAGTAAGGCGTTTCTTTACCTAGTAAGCTATGAGATGTAACATCAGTTGCTTCTAACTTTTTCATTAAAACATTCCTTATTATTCATCAACATTAACAAAAACCAAGTCAAAAAAAAAGCCCGCGACAGCAGAGCTATGGCGGGCTTTCGTAATATAAGCTTGGCAATGACCTACTCTCACATGGGACCTCCCACACTACCATCGGCGCTAAGACGTTTCACTTCTGAGTTCGGAATGGGATCAGGTGGGGCCATC
>WFPP01000063.1 GCA_015487495.1 Thiomicrorhabdus sp. | reverse complement strand
TAAAAGTTGCCTGCCTTGAAGAAATTGCTTTTGAAAAGGGCTATATTTCTAAAGCGCAGTTAATTGATCTGGCACAGCCGTTAAAGAAAAACCAATACGGACAATATTTATTAAAAATAGCCAATCAGGAAAATTTATAATGGAATTTATCCCGCAACACATTCCTGACGTGCTCTTGATAAAACCGAACGTTTTTAACGATGAACGAGGGTACTTTGTTGAAACCTTTCGTCAAGACCTATTTGAAAAAGCGATTGGACATGCCGTGCCTTTTATTCAAGATAATGAATCTAAGTCCAGTTATGGTGTTTTAAGAGGCTTGCACTTTCAACAACCTCCTTATGCACAAAGCAAACTGGTACGCGTGATTGAAGGTAGCGTGTTGGATGTTGCGGTCGATATTCGACAAGGCAGTTTAACTTTTGGGCACCATGTTGCGGTCGAACTCAGTGCTGACAACAAACATCAACTGTTTATACCAAGAGGGTTTGCACACGGCTTTGTTGTACTGAGTGAAACGGCTATCTTTGCCTATAAAGTCGATAACTACTACTCAGCAGAATACGATGCGGGCTTGGCTTATGATGACTCAAGTTTAAACATTGACTGGCGTGTGCCTAAAAAATGTTTACAGCTCTCTGAGAAAGATAAAATACAACCCAGTCTGGCATATTTTACCAGTGGTTTTGATTACGACATAAATTATTATGAATAAAACGATTTTAGTCACCGGTGCAAAAGGCCAATTAGGGCGTTCTATTCAGGCGCTGGAAAAGGATGACTCACTCTTTACGTTCATCTACGTTGATATTGATGAATTTAATTTATGCAATGCCGCTATGGTGGATACTTTTTTTGAAAAGAAACACATTGATATAATTATCAATTGTGCCGCTTACACTGCCGTTGATAAAGCCGAGTTGGAACCCAAACTCGCCGATGCCATTAATCACCTAGCCGTGAAGCAGTTAGCAACAATCGCCAAACAAAAAAATATTTTTCTCATTCATATTAGCACCGACTATGTCTTTAACGGTCATCACTTTCAGCCCTACCTTGAAACAGATGCTGTTGATCCTCAAAGTGTGTACGGAATGACAAAGCTCCGTGGAGAGCAGGTCTTTCAAAAGATTGCCCCTAAAGGCATTATTATTCGCACAAGCTGGGTGTATTCTGAGTTTGGTCACAATTTTGTAAAAACCATGTTGCGACTTGGGAAGGAAAAAGAGCGTTTGGGGGTTGTTTTTGATCAGATAGGTTCGCCCACCTATGCGGGTGATTTAGCCAAAGTGATATTGGATATAATTCAATCAAATGCCATTCAGTCATTGCCGATAAGCACCCCTATCTATCATTACAGCAATGAAGGCGTATGCAGTTGGTATGATTTTACACAGCATCTGTTTGCAATGAATCAAATCACTTGCCAGGTGACGCCGATTGAAACTAAAGATTACCCTACTGCGGCACAAAGACCTTTTTATAGTGTCATGAATAAGGCTAAAATCAAATTACATTTTAAATGCACTCCTCCTTACTGGCAGGACTCCTTGGCCTTGTGTCTCAGAAACTTGCAGGAATAAATGCCGTGACACCAAAAACCATTATCGTAACGGGTGGAGCAGGGTTTATTGGTTCTGCCGTTGTTCGTGAACTGATTAACAATACCAAACACCAAGTGATTAACTTGGACAAACTCACCTATGCAGGAAACCTAGAATCCCTAAAAGAGGTAGAAGCCAGTGAACGCTACCATTTTGAACAGGTTGATATTTGTGATGCTCAAAATGTAAAGCGCATTTTTGATACCTATCAACCTGATATCGTGATGCACCTTGCTGCGGAATCACATGTAGATCGCTCCATTGATGGGCCTAGTGAGTTTATTCAAACCAATATTGTTGGCACCTATACTCTGTTAGACCAGACAAAGCGCTACTGGACAGCACTGGAAGAGCGTAAAAAAACAGGCTTTCGATTTCATCATATTTCAACCGATGAAGTGTATGGGGAGCTTCCCCATCCAGAAGATGCAAATGCAGACTCAAATAAACCCTTACCACTGTTTACGGAACAAACCGCTTATTCCCCCAGTTCACCTTATTCAGCCAGTAAAGCAAGCTCTGATCATCTTGTACGGGCATGGCATAAAACATACGGTTTGCCTGTTGTCATAACAAACTGTTCCAATAACTATGGCCCTTACCATTTTCCAGAAAAGCTGATTCCACTGGTTATTTTAAATGCTCTTGAAGGGAAGCCTTTGCCTGTTTATGGAAAAGGCAATCAAATACGAGACTGGCTTTACGTAGAAGACCATGCCCGAGCTCTCATCAGGGTTGCAACAGAAGGGGGGACTGGAGAAACGTACAATATTGGTGGGCATAATGAAAAACAAAATATAGACGTGGTGAAAACCATTTGTACTATTTTAGATGAGGTTCGTCCCAAAGAGACGCCTTACGCCACACACATTACTTTTGTTGCCGACCGCCCAGGACATGATATGCGTTATGCAATTGATGCAACGAAGATTCAAAAAGAATTGGGTTGGTCGCCACAAGAGACATTTGAAACGGGCATTCGAAAAACCGTTGAGTGGTACTTAAATCATTTGGAGTGGTGTCAGCATGTTCAAGATGGTTCTTATCAGCGTGAACGGCTGGGAAACGTAGAATAATACCCCTTAAACTCTTGAATCGGCTATAATTTACGGCTATTTTTTAGGTTTGCTTTGAAGATGCAATTAATTTTGGGTTTGCACAATTTAAAAGGCATTAAAACGTCCTTGTCGAAAGGGTGTGTGCTGACCATTGGCAATTTTGATGGGGTGCATTTGGGGCATCAGCAGGTGTTGCAGGCGGTGGTTGAGCAGGCAAAGCAGTGCAGTTTGCCCAGTGTGGTGATGTTGTTTGAACCGCTACCGATAGAATATTTCTCCCCCCATCATGCCCCCGTGCGCTTAATGAATTTTCGTGAAAAAATGAGTGCATTACAGGGGTCAGAGGTGGATTATGTGCTCTGTGTGCGCTTTAATCGAGCGTTTTCGGAACTCAGTGCTCAGCAATTTGTCAAAACCGTTTTGGTGGATTCATTGAATGTTTCGCATTTGGTGGTGGGCGATGATTTTCGCTTTGGACAGCAACGTTTGGGAGACTTTAACAGTTTGATTCAGTCGGGCAAACAGTGGGGGTTTTCGGTGACGGACATGCCCACACTGGATGTGGCGGGCGAGCGAGTAAGCAGTACGCGCATTCGGTCGGCATTGGCTGTTCCCGATTTATTACAAGCCAAAGCCTTGTTAGGCAAGCCGTTTTGTTTTAATGGGCGCGTGATTCATGGCCAAAAATTAGGTCGAACCCTTGGGTTTCGAACTCTAAACCTAAACCCGAAACGCATTCAAATGCCCGTTCAAGGGGTGTTTGCTGTTACGGTTGGAGGCATTTCCGACACTCCTTGGCCGGGGGTTGCTAATATTGGATTGCGTCCAACCGTGGATGGGATGCGACCGTCCATTGAAGTGCATCTTTTTAACTGGACACGTGATGTTTATGGAGCGCATGTCGATGTAACCTTAGAAAAATTCATTCGACCAGAACAGACATTTAATGGCCTTGATGCGCTGAAAGCACAAATTACGCTGGATGCAGAACAAGCAAAACAGTTTTTTGAAATTTAATTTAAAATTGAGTTTAAAATTTAATTCGAAAGAATGCTTTGGATTTATTCCTAAGCGCTTTCCCTTAATCGTGAAATAACAGAATGACAGACTATAAATCAACGTTAAACTTGCCAGAAACCGACTTTCCAATGCGTGGAAACCTTCCTAATCGCGAGCCAGCTCAAGTCGCGGCTTGGCAGTCCGAATCGCTTTATCAAACGGTGCGGGAGCACATGGCGGGTCGCCCCAAATTTATTTTGCACGACGGCCCTCCGTACGCCAATGGCAATATTCACATTGGTCATGCCGTGAATAAAGTGTTGAAAGACATGATTGTTAAATCCAAAGGATTGAACGGGTTTGATGCGCCGTTTGTACCTGGTTGGGACTGTCATGGCTTGCCGATTGAGTTAAATGTTGAAAAGAAAAAGGGGAAGGTTGGGCAAAAAATGAACGCCACCGACTTTCGCCAAGCCTGTCGTGATTACGCTCAAAAACAAGTGGAAGGCCAAATGGTCGATTTTCAGCGTTTGGGGATTATGGCCGATTGGGAAAACCCTTACTTAACCAAAGATTTTAAATACGAAGCCAATGAAATTAGAGCCTTGTCTAAAATCATTCAAAACGGTCATCTGGTAAAAGGCACTAAGCCCGTTTACTGGAGTGTTGGCGGCCATACGGCCTTGGCAGAAGCCGAAGTGGAGTATGAAAATAAACGTTCTAAATCCATTGATGTACGTTTTAAAGTCTTGGACGACAAAGCTTTTTTTGATCGTTGCCATCATGTCGAAGACCACTTGGGCGAAGGGCCATTGTCGGTTGTCATTTGGACGACCACGCCTTGGACACTTCCTGCCAACCAAGCCGTGTCGGTTCATCCTGAATTAGAATATTCCGTGGTGCAAGTTGAGGGCGAACATGGCCCCGAACGCCTGTTTATTGCCGAAGCGATGATTAAAGATGCGATGGATAAATGGGGCTTTGATCACTATCGAGTGATTGCTTATGGTCGTGGAGAGTTATTTGATTTAGTGAAATTACAGCACCCATTCTATGATCGCGTTGTGCCTTTAATTTTAGGCGATCATGTCACCACCGAAGCGGGAACAGGCTGTGTGCATACCGCACCGGGTCATGGACAAGAAGATTTTGTCGTAGGATTAAAGTACGACTTGGAAATTGATTGTCCTGTGGACGGGCGTGGTAACTATGTGTCGGGTACGCCCCTGTTTGAAGGCGAAAATGTTCTTAAAGTAGACGATCATGTGATTGACGTGTTGAAAGAGCATCAAGCGTTATTGCACATCGAAGTGATTGAACACAGTTATCCCCACTGCTGGCGTACTAAAACTCCATTGATCTTCCGTACGACTCCACAATGGTTTATTAGCATGACCGAAAACGGTTTGCGAGATAAAGCCTTAAAAGAGATTAAAAAAGTCTCATGGGTACCCGAGTGGGGGCAAAACCGCATTGAAGGTATGATTGATGGTCGTCCTGATTGGTGTGTGTCACGCCAACGTTTTTGGGGTGTACCGATCACCATTTTTATTCATAAGGTCTCTGGAGAGATGCATCCTAATACCGTTGAGTTAATGGAAAAAGTCGCCTCAATGGTTGAAGAGCACTCTATTGACGCGTGGTACGATTTAGACCCAACTACCTTATTGGGAGACGAAGCCAAAGACTACGAGCAAGTGACCGATATTTTAGATGTTTGGTTTGATTCAGGTATCTCCCACTTTACGGTACTGGATCAACGTGAAGAGTTGCACGCGCCTGCGGATTTATATTTAGAAGGCTCTGATCAGCATCGTGGTTGGTTCCAGTCATCGTTATTGTCTTCCTTAGCATGCAATGGTCAGGCACCCTATAAACAAGTGCTTACACATGGTTTTACTGTCGATAAAGACGGCAAAAAAATGTCTAAATCTAAAGGGAATGTGGTTGCGCCTCAGCAAATTGCCAATAAATTGGGGGCAGATATTTTACGCTTATGGATTTCTGCGGCCGACTACCGTTATGAGATGACCGTGTCGGATGAAATCATCAGCCGCACCGCCGATGCCTATCGCCGTATTCGCAATACCTCTCGTTTTTTATTAGCCAACATTAACGGCTTTAACCCAAAAACCGATTGCGTCGCTTACGATGATTTATTGCCGTTGGATAAGTGGGTCATTGGGCACGCTGACAAACTGCAAAAAGAGATTATTGTGGCCTATGAGAATTATAATTTTCATGCCATTTATCAAATGATCACACATTTCTGTTCGGTAGAGCTTGGTGCTTTCTATTTGGATGTGATTAAAGATCGTCAATATACTTGTCAGAAAGAGGGCTTACCACGTCGTTCAGCCCAAACCGCACTGTATTATATTGTTGAAGCGCTGGTACGCTGGATTGCACCAATTTTAAGCTTTACCGCAGAAGAGTTGTGGAAAATGTTACCAGGAGAGCGGACTAAAACGGTTTTTGTCGCCACATGGTACAACGGATTAACCGAGTTGGATGAATCGGCCACTTTAAATTCAGATTACTGGAATGAGATGATTGCCGTGCGTTCTGCTGTATCAAAACGGCTTGAACAGTTGCGTAAAGACAAAATTATTAAAGGTTCTTTAACTTCAGAAGTGACCTTGTATTGTGATGAGGCGTTGTATTCCAAACTGGCTTTATTGCAAGATGAGTTACGCTTTGTGTTGATTACCTCCGAAGCGACTCTAAAACCGTTGTCTGAAAAAACCGATTCTGCACTGGAGTCTGACCTGTCTGGTTTATGGATTGAAGCGGGGGCAACGGAACAGCCAAAATGCGCACGTTGCTGGCACCATCGTCCAGAAGTCGGGCAAATTGAAGCGCATCCAGAGCTATGTCAACGTTGTGTGGAGAACATTGATGGGGAGGGAGAAGTTCGCCATTATGCCTAATCATTCCATTGATGATGCACTTGAAAAGGAGAGGGGGGAGGAAAAAACTCAACCTTCGGCTAAAAGGGCTTTAAAACAAACTGCTTTAACCAGTCTCTGGATTGCGGCGGTTGTGATGGTGTTAGACCAGCTCACCAAATATTGGGCGGTTTCCACTTTAACCTTTGCTGAACCTGTTGCCGTGATGCCCTATTTAAACTGGACATTAGCGTACAACTACGGCGCGGCCTTTAGCTTTTTGGCTGATATGGGCGGCTGGCAACGGTGGTTCTTTTCAGGCTTGGCGCTGATAGTCAGTGTGGTCTTTATTGTTTGGCTCTCTCGTTTACCCAAAGGGTTTACCACCGAAGTATGGGGGATTAATCTCATACTCGGTGGCGCCATAGGCAACGTCATTGACCGAGTACTCGAAGGTC
>WFPP01000062.1 GCA_015487495.1 Thiomicrorhabdus sp. | reverse complement strand
TTAAACAGGGGCAAATTGGGGTCGAGCGTGGTCATCCAGATTACTATGCACTCTTTTTAGGCAACCATTTATTGGGCGGAAGTGGTTTTGGTTCACTGCTTATGGAAGAAGTACGCGAAAAACGAGGACTGGTCTACGGTGTTGGCAGTGGTTTTTCACCCATGAAACAGCCAGGGCCTTGGTTAGTGAGTTTATCCACCAAAAACGACAGCGCACTGGAAGCCAAAAAAGTGGTGAACGATACCTTAAATGCGTTTATGAAGGACTTTGATCAACGTCATTTTGAAGCCATTAAAGACAATCTCATCGGAGGCTTTCCATTGCGTATTGACAGCAATGGCAAAACCATCAGCTACATTGGTATGATTGGCTTTTATGGTTTGCCACTAGATTATCTGGACGCGTTTCCTAAAAAAATAAAAGCGTTGACCAAGCAACAAGTATTGGAGGCATGGAATCGTCACATTGATCCCAATAAAATGCTGACCATTATGGTTGGAAAACCAGAGTAGCTGATTTCTACCGGCCTTTTTGCACCAACCAGCGATCAAGCTGGTTGGCAAATGCTTGGCGGTCTGCCTGATTAAGCGGGGCAGGGCCACCCGTTTGAATCCCACTTGAACGCATGGTCTCCATAAAATCACGCATGTTTAATTTGGGTTTAATATTTTCTGTGGTAAAGGCCTCACCTCTAGGGCTTAATGCCATGCCACCCTTGGTAATCACCTCATCCGCCAGCGGAATATCGCTGGTGATCACCAAATCCCCCTGCGTTAATCGTTTTACAATCTCATTATCCGCCACATCAAACCCCGCACCCACCTGTAAAAAGTCAATATAAGGAGAGGGTGGTGTCGTTAAATAATGATTCGCCACAAACGTGATTGGCGTTTGCGTTCGGTTAGCGGCTTTAAATAGAATGTCCTTAATCACCACAGGGCAAGCATCGGCATCAACCTAAATTTTCATACGGTTCTCGATTGTCTTTAAAAGAATGGTTAGGAGCCTGTCCGAGCACTAAAAACCGACTGCAAATCCCATAAACATCATAAGCCGAGCTTATCAAAGTCGTTAAATAGCCGTGCTATTCGCCTTTTTTGATAAGCTCGCCTTATAACGTTTCTGTAATTTTTGTTACGGTTCTAGTTCTCGGACAGGCTCCTAGGGGGGAGAAAAATTAAATTATACCGAAAGACACGATTGCACAACGCCTTTCGTGAGGTATTTTGGTGTCTTGTTGCAAATTACTGTAAGCTATGCCGATAAATATATTCTATGATAGAGATAAACAAATGAAATTTACCGATTTAGGCTTATCAGCCCCATTACTTGAAGCCATTGCCAGCCAAGGATACGATACCCCTTCCCCTATTCAGGCGGGTGCGATTCCAGCGGTACTCGAAGGCAAAGATGTCATGGCGGCGGCTCAGACAGGAACAGGAAAAACCGCTGGTTTTACCCTACCCGTATTGGAAAGGTTAAGCCAAGGAAAAAAAGCCAAATCGAATCACGTAAGAGCGTTAATTTTAACTCCCACCCGAGAACTGGCCGCCCAAGTGGCACAAAGTGTTGAAACCTATGGTGCCAAAATGCCCATTAGTTCCACTGTTGTTTTTGGGGGGGTAAAAATTAATCCTCAAATGTTACGCTTGCGTAAAGGCATTGATATTCTTGTCGCCACACCAGGACGACTCTTAGACTTGTACAGCCAAAATGCCGTTAAGTTTGATGAACTCGAAATATTAGTACTAGACGAAGCCGACCGCATGTTAGACATGGGCTTTATTCGCGACATTAAAAAAATCATCGCCTTACTGCCACAAAAGCGTCAAACGCTGATGTTCTCGGCCACTTTTTCAGACGATATTCGTCGACTCGCAAAAGGTCTCGTTCGCAACCCTGTTGAAATTTCAGTCTCGCCACCAAACACCACCGTAAAAGCGGTTGAACAATGGATTTGTCCGGTTGATAAAGCGCAAAAATCCACACTGCTTGTTCACCTAATTAAAGACAATGTTTGGGATCAGGTACTTGTGTTTACCCGTACCAAACATGGCGCCAATAAACTCACCAAAATTTTAGACAAGGCCGGCATTAAAGCTGCCGCCATTCACGGTAACAAAAGCCAAGGGGCACGTACACGCGCACTCGCTGAATTTAAAGACTATAAAATTCAAGTATTGGTCGCGACAGACATCGCCGCACGAGGCATCGACATCGACCAACTGCCTCACGTAGTCAACTTTGAACTACCCAATGTGCCCGAAGATTACGTTCACCGTATCGGGCGCACAGGGCGAGCGGGTTCAAAAGGCGAAGCGGTTTCATTAGTCAGTGCTGACGAGCTCAAACAGTTAAGTGACATCGAACGTCTAACGCAAGAACTGCTCAAACGCAAAGTGGTTTCAGGGTTTGAGCCCAGCAATAAATTGCCCGAAACCATCTTAAAACCAATGAGGCGAAAACGTCCTAAAAAAAATAAAACCAGAGGACGCGTCGAACATAAAGACGGCCAACGCTCCGGTGAAAACGCACAAGGGCATCATCATACTGGACGAAATCAGGCAAATCGCAGTCGTAAAGTTTTAAGGAAGCGCTGACTTAAATTGCTTGACGTTCTGTAGGATGTTAAGAGGGGGCGATTTTAGGCGGGCTCTGTAGGCAATGACAAGCCATTGTCAAACAGCCTAATAATGAAGTTACCCTCTTAAAGCCCCGCACGAAGAAGCTAAGCTCAATTACCAGCTTCTTGCTTCTGTTTTGATATAAGGGGGTTAAAAATCGGTTTCTTTTCGAGTGAGTTTTTCTTGCGCCCACTTTTCAATGTCTTGCCACATATTATAAATTTCTTTTTCACTGGGCATTGTGCCTGCGGCATTAAGCTCCAGAGTGAGTACGGGAATATTTAAGTACTCACCGGCATAGCGCCCTAACGAACCAGGATAAGTTCCCAACTCTTTATGTTTTAACCCTCCAATATTATTTGGGGTGGCATGTTCTGGGCCATCATAATCAATCAGCCCGTAGGGCGCATGCACTGAAATAATGGCATCGGGTTTAAAGCGTTCAATGGTTTTAACCATCCACTGGGTTTCGGGTTCTGATGCGGGGAATTCGCCTGGATAACGTCGTTTATTTTGGTGGTAATAATGTTTCCAGTAAGCCTGAGCCAGTTGTTCCCAGTCTGGGGAAGGAAAATTTCGGTTGAGATCCACGCCATTGGCATTCATTCGAGTGGCAGGCTTGCGACCAAATAGACCGTCTGGATTTGCCAAGGGTAAAAATAACCAGTGTTGTTGGGTGCTTTCAGGGTGCTTAAGCATTGAAAGCATCCATAGATAGGTGATGCTGATGCTGGAATATTCATCACCATGAATTCCGCTTAAAAACAGAATACGTCCTTTGGGCAGTTTGGGGACGGATTCAATGTTATCGGGTAGGTATTCCCGATAGGTCAAGGCACGACCTTCAACACTACGAGAAGAAGAGACTTGAAGGTCAAGCTCTAAACAGCCTTGATATTGAACGGTACGCAGTTTTGTTGAAAGGGCTTTACAGAAGGTTTCAATATCCTGATTTGAACTGCTGGAAGGGGAGGGTGTCTTTTCTATTGGTGCTTTACTGCTGGCGAACAGATTTTGTGAGCCACACATGAGGCATAATATAAGAAAGGCGTGTTTAAGGGTAGTTTGCATAAGTCGTGGTTCTTACATTACTCTGTTGAGTCTGTTTGCAGTTGAAATTGAGTATTTTCCGAGAGTGTACCGTCTGCGGTTTCACTAGGAATAGGGTGTTTACTGTTAAGCTTAATGTTTAGGCGTAAATCGTTGGCCGAATCGGCTGCACGAAGTGCATCTTGATAGGTAATCTGTTGATCTTCATATAATTTAAATAAGGCTTGGTCAAAGGTTTGCATGCCCATTGCCTGCGAGTTTTGCATTAACTGTTTTATTTCACTAACATGGCCGTTTAAAATTAACTCACTGATTCTGGGCGTGTTAATTAATACTTCAACAGCCGCAATCAGTCCTCCCCCAATTTTGGGAACCAGTCGTTGAGAAATAACGGCTTTTAAGTTAAGGGAGAGATCCATCAAGATGTGGGCATGTTGATCGGGGGGGAAAAAATTAATAATACGATCCAGTGTTTGGTTGGTATTGTTGGCATGCAGAGTAGAAAGGCATAAATGCCCTGTTTCTGCAAAAGCAATCGCGTGTTCCATGGTTTCTCGAGCGCGAATTTCTCCAATTAAAATCACATTGGGTGCTTGTCTTAGGGTGTTTTTAAGGGCGCTATCATAAGTTTCAGTATCAACGCCCACTTCACGTTGGGTCACAATACTGTGTTTGTGAGAATGGACAAATTCAATGGGGTCTTCAATCGTAATAATATGCCCTTCACTTTCACGATTTCGGTGATCAACCAGACTGGCAAGCGTTGTGGATTTACCCGATCCAGTTCCTCCAACAATCAGTATCAATCCGTTTTTGTCCATAATAAGTTCTTTGAGAACTGGGGGTAATTTTAACTCTTCAAATTTGGGAATTTCGGTTTGAACCGAGCGAATCACCAGACCGGGGGTTCCACGTTGCATAAAGACATTAACACGGTAGCGAGCAATGCCGGCAATGTGATAGGCAAAGTTGCATTCATGAGTGGCTTGAAAGGTGGCTAACTGCTCATCATTCATAAGTTCCATACACAGTTGTTTGACTAACGGAGGCATGACTCGATCTTCGGTTAGATTAACCAGACGACCATTTTGTTTCATGGTAACAGGGCGACCTGCTGTGATAAATAGGTCAGAACCGCCGTGTTGTGAAAAATGAATGAGCATTTTTTGCAAATCGGTGTATTGAGTTTCGTTTGGATTGTTTGTACTCATGTTATTTACTCTTCCGTGATTTGGGTAAAGCGTCCTTTGTTTAAATTTGATTAAAACTAGCTAAAAGTAGCTTTGTTTGCGGCTTTGGAGCGAGCGATTTCTGTACTAATAATGCCTTTTGAGACGAGGAATTGTAGGTTTTGATCAAGTGTTTGCATGCCCAGTTGGGTGGAGGTTTGGATAACAGAATACATTTGAGGTATTTTGGCTTCACGAATCAAGTTACGAATGGCAGAATTGGCCAGCATAATTTCATGGGCTGCAATACGACCTCCCGAGTTTTTTTTCAGTAGTGCTTGTGAAATAACCGCTTGTAAGGATTCGGAAAGCATGGCTCGTACCATTTCTTTTTCTTCGGCAGGAAAGACATCAATGATCCGGTCAATGGTTTTGGCTGCGGAACTGGTATGCAAGGTCCCAAAGACCAAATGCCCTGTTTCTGCTGCCGTTAAAGCAAGGCGAATGGTTTCCAGGTCGCGCATCTCTCCTACAAGGATCACATCGGGGTCCTCACGCAGTGCGGAGCGTAATGCATTGGTAAAACTTTGAGTGTCACGATGGACTTCTCGCTGGTTAATCAAGCAACGTATGGGAGTGTGTACAAATTCAATGGGGTCTTCAACGGTTAAAATATGGCCTGAAGTGGTTTTATTAATGTGATCGATCATGGCAGCAAGTGTGGTGGATTTACCTGAACCGGTTGGACCCGTTACTAAAACTAGGCCTCTTGGGGTGTCGGAAATGTCTTTAAAAATATCGGGGGTATCAAGTTCTTCCAGTGTGAGGACTTTGCTGGGAATGGTTCGGAAAACCGCCGCAATTCCCCGATTTTGCTGAAAAATATTGGCACGAAAGCGAGCAATTTTAGGGATTTCAAATGAAAAATCAGCTTCGAGTGTGGATTCAAATTGGCGCCGTTGTTCATCATTCATCACATCATAGATCATGGTTTGTAATGCCTCACGATCAAAAGCCGGAGTATCAATGCGCTGAATGTCACCATGAATTCGAATAATAGGCGGTTGTCCAGAAGAGAGATGTAAGTCGGATGCACCTTGTTGAACGCTGAATTCTAGTAATTGGGTAATTTCCATTGGGTTTCCTCGACAGACTGCATGAGCTTGTCATTATAGAGAACCTCTGAATTAAATAGAACCCAAAGTTTGAAATATATAAAACCGTTGGTATCGTAAATTTCTTGATGAGATTCGGTATAATGCTTGTTTTTAAAATGTTGCCATTCAAATAAAATAAGCAAAGCGATTGGAGTATCAGAAATGGATCAAAAGCAAGGTATGCACGCTTCTGAAGATGAGATTGATTTATTTGAACTGTGGGAGGGATTGGTTCAAGAAAAATTAACAGTTTTTTACGCTTTTTTAACTGTGATTGCGATAGCGGTGGTTT
>WFPP01000061.1 GCA_015487495.1 Thiomicrorhabdus sp. | reverse complement strand
GGTTTTTAACGATAGTAAAAGAGTCTAAAAAAGGGATGCATTTAAGCAGAACGCTTTTTGCGGATGCATCGAAACAACAGGCTAAAATTAAAGAAGTGCTTAGGCTTAAAACAAAGCTTGAAAAATTAGTAGGCGTGGATTATCAAACCTTAGTTAATTATGGTTATAAGACTTTTATGGATACCCTTAAACCGGTGGAATCTGAGACCGATATGTCACAACAAGAGATGCAGAATACCCTGTTAGGTTTTTTTGGTGGGCTAAATGCCGCTTCAGAGGGGTTTTTGCAAAAGCTGGATGAAATCAGGCCAACCATTCAGTTCAGATTAACCGAGCTGGACCCAAATACCGATTTTGCCGTCTTGGCTGAACATTGGTTAAAGGATGGTGTGCCAGGTCGTTTTCAGGTGTGGCTAACGCATTACGCTGAGAAACCTTATCAATATTATGCTGATCACTATCCTGAGCAAGTGGCGCAACTTGAGCAGGCATTTCAGTTTATGAAAACGGATGAAAGTGCATTGCAAGAGAGTTTTGAACAACGTTTTCATTCACCAGAGAAGTTTATTACAAGGCTGCAAGAGGCTTTTGATTCTCAAGACTTGCAAACGCTTAGAGAAATTATACGTCAATTGCACTTAATCACATCGGATGACTATTCGCTGGTCAATTCGCTGGCAACGGGGATGCTTCTCGAATTAAAGGGAAGTTTGGAAGATGCGTTGTTGCATTACTTGGCAATCGACCCCCAGCGTCAGTCTCTTTTTGTTCAGCAACAGGTCTATCCATTAGCTTTTTCACTTCATCAACCAGATAAGGGGATCGAGGCTTTAAAAGCACTGAGTACCATCAATGTACGATATTTACCTAAACTGGCCGAAGCTTTTGAAATTTTTGGTGACAATGATAGTGCTCTTGTTTGCTATCAATCTTATCCTTTTATATTTGAAGATACCGATGCACTGATAAACTGGATTCGTCTATTGGTTCAAAGGCAAGAGGTTGAGATGGCGAATACATTATTGCAAAAAGCTGAAAAAAGTCCCTTAATTGATCAAGCTCGACTACAGGCTTTAGTGGACCGTTTTAATCATTAACCCCATCCAACACTAACCACTATAACCTTTATTCACTAAACTCTATTTCAATTCTCTCCTTGCCTTGCAAGAGGCGGGAGCGAATGCAGTTTGAATAAATCACTGTTTTTCAGATTTGGTTTACGCCATCTCTTTTCTTTTTTTATTGTAATGTCTGCTTTTTTTGATGGGTATTTTTACGATACCTCTTCTGTACTTTCTCGTCTATCGCACGCCTTTTTTACACCTTGTTAAGGTGCTTTTCAAGCACCGTTTTATAAAATATTTTTTGCTTAACCCCTTGTGTATAGCGGTCTGTAGCGTTTTTTGTTTTTTTTGTTAAATAATCTCTAAAGCTTTCTTTGGAGCGACCGTTAAGGTAATTGAAGGCAGGAGACACTGTCTCAATAATAAAAAAACAGATGGATATAAAACACAAAAACGTAACACACAAGGAGTACATATCATGGCAATGGTAATTAATACAAACATCGGTTCATTAAACGCAACACGTCAACTGGATATGTCTAGTCGTGACCTTTCCGTTTCAATGGAACGTTTAACTTCAGGATTAAGAATTAACAGTGCGGCAGATGATGCGGCAGGCTTAGCGGTCAGCACGTCAATGACAACCCAAATTATGGGTACGGACATGGCGATTCGTAATGCAAATGATGGTATTTCATTGGCGCAAACCATTGATGGTGCATCGGAAGAGATGACCAATATGATGCAACGTCAACGTGAATTAACCATTCAATCTTTAAATGGAACCTATACCGCTGAAAATCGTGCCGCAATGGATGCTGAGTTTTCAGCACTGTCTGATGAGATTGCACGAATTGCATCTACGACTAAATTTAACGGTGTGCCAGTGATGAATACCACGGCACAAATTGAAATTCATGCGGGATGGGAAGACACAAATGCAGACTCCATTACGGTAACAGCCATTGGAGGGTCAGCCATTGCAACCGCGGTGGCCGCTGAAGACATCACTACCTCGGCCACTGCGGCAGCCGCCTTATTGGTTTTGGATTTGCAGATCTCGACTTTGAGCAGTGCACGATCTGGTGTGGGTGCGGTACAAAACCGCTTGGAATATACGGTAGCGAACTTACAAAATGTCAGTGAAAACATCAGCGCTTCTCGTTCGACGATTTTGGATGCGGATTTTGCTAAAGAGAGTGCAAACCTCGCCAGAACACAGGTACTGCAACAAGCAGGAATGAGCATGTTAAGTCAGGCTAATCAGGCTTCTCAAAATGTGATGCAACTGTTGCAATAAAAGTTTCTTCATCAATGATAAATCGTTGGTGAGAATAAAATTTAAAACCCTAAAAAGGTGTTTTAAACAAAATTTGTTAAAGCAATTTAACAAATAGACTCTAAAAGTAGCTGGCCAGTTTGGGGCTATTACGATTCTTTATAACATAAGGAGATTTATCATGGCTATGGTAATCAACACAAATGTAGGTTCATTAAACGCAACTCGTCAATTGGATGGTTCTAATCGTGAGCTTTCTGTTTCAATGGAGCGTTTAACCTCTGGTCTTCGTATTAACAGTGCCGCAGATGATGCAGCAGGGTTAGCGGTAGCAACCAATATGACCACCCAAATTATGGGTACGGATATGGCGGTTCGTAATGCCAATGACGGTATTTCAATGGCACAAACCATTGATGGTGCATCGGAAGAGATGACCAATATGATGCAACGTCAACGTGAATTGGCTATTCAGTCATTGAATGGTACTTATACGGCTGAAAACCGTGCAGCGATGGACGCGGAATTTAATGCGCTGTCGGCAGAATTAACCCGTATTGCTTCGACCACCAAGTTTAATGGGGTTGCGATTATGAACACCGCAATCTCCACTAACTTGCAGGTTGGTTGGGAAGATAATGCAGCGGATTCGATTAATATTACCACCATCGGTGGATCAGCAATTGCAACGGCTGTTACTGCATTGGGTGTGGATACCTCTGCGAATGCTGCCGCTGCGATTACTGGGTTAAATACTCAATTAAGTACTCTCAGTACTGCTCGTTCAGGTGTGGGTGCGGTGCAAAACCGTTTGGAATACACTGTAGCAAACTTGCAAAATGTCAGTGAAAATACGTCAGCCGCACGCTCTGGTATTCAAGATGCGGACTTTGCAAAAGAGAGTGCGAACTTGGCCAGAACACAAGTACTGCAACAAGCGGGTATGAGTATGTTAAGTCAAGCCAATCAGTCTTCTCAAAACGTGTTAGCGTTATTACGTTAATTATAGAAGGTGAAAGGCTTCAATAGGGAGGGATTGAGATGGAAATAAATTCTGTGTCAACACCTGCTATTGGCAAGCGTACTCCAGCACCCGATGCGAATGGGGTGCTGGAATCGCAAAAACCACAGCAGAAAGAGTCATCAGTAGAGGCTCCGTCGCTGAAAGCACAACAAGCAACAACACAGGAAGTTCTTGACCAGGTTGCAAAGGTAAATTCAAGACTGGAACAACTTGGGATGGGGGTTTCTTTTTCAGTAGATGAAAGTACGCAATTACCCATTATTAAGGTGGTTGACCGAGCAACTGATGAAGTGATTAAACAATTTCCGAATGAAGATTCACTTAAACGGATGCAACACATCCAAAGTTATCTGGATTCGGTACAACAAAGTGGTGATGCGAATAAAGAAAATTTGACAGGTGTCTTATTCAATGAAATCATATAAGTAATTATATGGAGCTGGATAAGGAGGAAGTATGGTCGCGGTAAGTGGGATGCAACCGAGTGGATTAACCACGGCACCAATCAATGGTTCTATTGGCAATGCCAGTAATACGATGAAATCGAATGTTTCTGGCAATTTGCAGGGACTAAATCAGCAAAAGGTGGCTCAAGAAATTGAGCAAAAAAAGGCCGATATTAGTCAATTAAAATTGCAAGAAGCAGCCGATCAACGTTCTGTTCAAGACTCGACAGAAACAACAAAGTTAGATTCCGATGAGCTGGATACGTTAATGCAGAATCTAAATACCGAATTAAAACAACTTCAAAATTATATGAAGTTTGAACGAGATAAAGATTCACAAAACATGGTGGTCTTTATTAAAGACAGTAAAACGGATGAGTTGATTCGTCAGATTCCAACTCAGGAGTTTTTGGCAATTTCTAAAAATATCAGTCAATATTTAGAGATGCGCCAACAATTATTTGAAAAATTATCGCCACCCGTTGGGTTATTGACTAACGAGAAAGCTTAAATGATGTAAGTTAAGGAGTCTCTGAATAAGTCCATTTTTTACCAGAAACAAGCATGTAAGTCATTGATTCATAAAATGACGAAAATGTTGATTGGGACTTAATCAGAGCTTACTTATAAAAATTAAGTAAAAGTGGCACAGTTTCCTTTGTGTGTTTAGCGGCCTTTTGGGTCGCTTTTTTTTGGTCTCAAAAAATTCCCCCCCCTTATTAAAGTTTTTTGTTTTTTTGCCGATGGATAAGTTATAAGAAGAATATAATGTATATGGCATTTTTAGTGCTTTTATTTTTTGATGACAAACTTGGATTTAAGTTTGAAATGTGATCTTAATCCCCAAATAGAAACGACGTCTTACTGACTAGGAGTTTAATTATGGCAAACGATATTGGTTCAACGCTGTTAAACAGCCTAACAAACAGTACCTTTGATAGCGGTAAGATGGCTAAAGTGATGGCTGAGGCAAGTATTGCCGGCCCACGTGCAATTTTAGATAAAAAAGAGGAGAAGACAAATTCGGAATTAAGTGCGCTCACGTATTTGAAAACGAATGTGAATGCCTTTAATTCGTATTTGGTGGATCTGTCGTCGCCAGCTATTTTTGAATCTCGCTCTGTCAGTTCTTCGGATGAATCGGTTGTATCGGTACAGGCAACGGGGCAGGCAGTGTCAGGAAATTATTTGATTGAGTCCAAGCAGTTGGCGCAAGCCAATACCATTGTGTCCAATAAAACGTACAGTTCTGCATCAGATACCATTTCGACAGGTACATTAAGTATTACGGTAGGGGGGCAAACAAAAGACATTGTGATTGATGCTTCTAATAATACTCTTGAAGGTTTGCAGGCGATTGTGAACAATGGTGATTATGGTGTGAATGCATCGATTGTGAACAATGGTGGACAGTATCAAATTATGTTCTCTTCTAAAAATACGGGAGCAGCTTCAAATATTTCTTTAGCGGGGTTGGCAGATTTTGATGTGGAGGGAATGACGACAACATCGGAAGCACGAGATGCGGTGATGAGTATTAACGGATTGAATATTGCGAACAGCACGAATCATTTTAGCAATGTCATTGATGGGTTAAATATTCAATTAAAATCGGTTTCCAGCACGGTACAAAGTGTGGGTGTGGCGCCTGATACGCAAAATATTGTGGAAACCGTATCCAATTTTGTGGAAGTTTATAATCAACTGGATACGATTTTGGATGATTTGGGGTCGTATCGAACATTAACTGCGGCAGAGCAGGAGTCGCCAGAGTTTGATTATTTTGGTGATTTATCGGGAAGCTCTTTATTGCGTGATTTAAAACAACAGTTAAGAGAGTCACTAAATGGCAGTATTGCTCAGTTATCGGATCCTAATACGCTGGCTTCAGTAGGGATTTCTTTGGATAAAGAAGGGCAAATGGTGCTTGATAGCACGGTTTTGAATAATGTGGCAACGAATAATCTTGAGGCATTAAGTCTGATTTTTTCCAAGGGAGGCAGTGCTACGGATCCTTTGGTCAAGGTGATTGGTGGTAATGATGAAACACTGGCTGGAAATTATGCCATTAATATTACACAAGTTGCAGAGAGAGCAACGGTATCAGGAGGTGCGGTTACGTTTGCTCCTAATGAGTTTCGTGCCAGTGGTGATCGGGTTTTTGATTCTGTTGCCGCGTTAACGGTGGATGCTGGGGCTGGGCTGCAAATTTCTGTTAATGGCGCAGCCAATGTGGCAGTGAGTTTAACAGCAGGTAATTATGCCACCAAAGAGGACGTTGCGGCACAAATGCAGTTGGATATTAATACGGCTTTAGCGGGACCAACGGTTGCCGTTGCTTATGATGTTTCTCAGTCTCGATATGAGATCAGTACTGCTGATGGTACGCTGGATTTATCGGCTTTTTCAAATATGGCGAATCAAGGGTTTGTTGCGAGCTCAAATTATACTGGTGAGGCTTTAATTGATTTATCCGCCGCGACAGCCACATTTGATGTGTCGATTGATGGTTCAACCAGCACAACGGCCAGCATCAGTGCTGGAAAGTATACGCTGGATGAGTTGTCAAATACGCTACAAAATACCATTAATGGTTTAACGGAAGTTTCGGCTTCAGGTGCTTCTGTGAGTGTGTCAACAGTTGGTGGGGTTTTAAATATCTCCTCTCAACGCTATGGTTTTTCTTCTGAGGTTACGCTGTCTAATTTTTCAAACTTTGGGAATGCTGGCTTAACGGCGAATGTAGCGGATGTGGGTGTGAATGTAGATGGTACGATTACAACGGCAACGGGTTCATTGAGTTTAGGGGCGTATGCTGATACAGAAGACGGGCGTAAAATTAGAATTTCTGATTATGCCGCGATTGGTGGGTCGCCAGCGGAAGTGCGTGGATTGGAGTTTGAGATTTTGGGAGGGGTAACGGGAGCAAGAGGGGATATTAATTTCTCACAAGGGTTTGCAAGTCGTTTAGAGGAGACCATTCAGCGTTTGTTTGAAGATGAAAATGGTTTGGTTAAAAATCGTATTGAGTCTCTTGTTGAAAAAAGCACGGATTATGAAGATAAGCGGGATAAGCTGGATATTCGCTATGACAAGCTTTTATTAAAATACCAAATGGAGTTTGGAGCGTTGCAGTCTTTGTTAGCCAGCACTCAGCAAACCAGTGACTTTTTAACGGCAACGTTTTCAAATAAAAATAACGATTAATGCTTAAAGGGTTGAGTTATGAATTTAGCACTTAAAAAACAATTCACCAAGCAATATGCAAATAATTATGTAGAGACAGCGGTCTCTGAAGCCACGCCTCATAAATTGGTTGAAATGCTGTATGAGGGGGCCATTAAGAATATGAATTTGGCTAAGGTTTTTATTGAACAAAAAAATTATGAAAAAAAATCGGTGCATATTAATAAAGCACTTGCTATTTTAAATGCTTTAAGAGCGGGGGTTGATTTAAAAAAAGGCGCAGATGTGGCTCAAAATTTATACGATTTATATGATTATTGTTATCATCGCTTATTTAAAGCTTCCGCTCAAAATGATATTGAAATGTTAAATGAAGTTTTGGAGCATATTACGTTGGTAAGTGAGGGATGGAAGGAGATGCCAGATAACTTTAAGCGTGTTTCGAAAGAACAGCTTGATAAACTGAAAGGGCTTTGATTGATGGAAGCGCTTGAATTAACCAAGCTTCAGTTGTTGTCGCACTCTAAAAATATGTTAGATGCAGCTCAAAAAAAGGATTGGGAGCGTTTTTCGGCATTAGATCAGGTGTGGATAACGCTTTTGCGTTCTTCAGTTCAACGTTATGGTGATGCCTTAACACAAACAGGTGTAGAATTGTTAAAGGACAATCAACAGATTCAGGCTTGTATGAATAAAGAGCAGAAGAGTTTGTTGAACCGTTTGGGGGAGGACACAAAGAAGATTGCATCGGTTAAGTCGTATTTGAAATAACGCGTTGTGGTTGTTCTTTTGTATTGAGTTAATATTGAGCCAAAGGTTTTTTAGGAAAGTGCTGATTAAATTGCTTAGCTCTTAAAGTCCCTCAGAATCTTAAGCGATTTAATCAGCACTTTCTTAGAAGTGGATATAATGTTTTTTATTTGAAACCTTTAAGGGACTTAATCAGAGCTTCCTTAAAAAGAAAAAGAGGTTTTTCTAGCGTTATTTTTGGTAAGAAGCGGGGTTAAATCAGTTTCGAATAAGGTTTCTGCTTCCCATTCGTCTGGGCTAATGCGTGTGATGATTTGAGCCGTCATCGCTGGGGATTTGCCTGTAATAATGCCTAAACGCCCACCCAATGTTAATTTTTCTTTATACGTTTGCGGAACGTCTGGTACGGATCCTGTTAAAATAATCACATCATATTCTTGGCCGTCATTCCAGTTTGAGCTGGCATCTCCAGTATGAAATTGAATGTTTTTAAATTCATTTAAACGAGATTTTGCTTGTTCCTGAAGGGTTGGATGCCATTCAACCGTGGTAACGGATTGTGCCTGCTTAGCAATAAGGGCGGTTAAATAACCGCTGCCTGTCCCCACTTCAAGTACGTTTTCCGATGTATCAATATCTAATGCTTGTAGCAGGCGCCCTTCTACCCTAGGAAACATCATGGTTTGGTCTTCACCAATGGGTAACTCAATGTCGCTGTAAGCCAATCCTTCTTTTCCTTTTTCTACAAAAAGGTGGCGAGGCGTATTCTGTAGTAAATCCAGAATTTTTGGGTCAAGGACATCCCATGGCCGAATTTGTTGTTCTACCATGAAAAAACGAGCTTGATCTAAATCCATACGAATATTCCTCTAATTCTTCTAATGTAAAGTGAGTCTATTTTGAACTCGCGATTATATCTAAAAAATGCGGTTTTATAAATGAAATGTTGGCCATGTCTCTAAATAGGCCTCAAATATGGGCACTGTTTTTTAGGTTTTTATGTAAGAATTGGGGGGTGTTTTCTGGTGAATTTGGTGTATAGGGAGTATTGTGTATAAGTATATTTGATAGTGATATGCTGGCTTTTATATTTGATGCAAGTATAATGCTTATTTGTGGCTTGAGCCATTTTTTCGTTTGAAATTGTTTATAAATTTTTTGGAGGGCAGTAGAGTGAAAAATTACAATGTTATGTTATTAGCAGGGGCATTAACTATTGCGGTGTCTTCAGCACAAGCGGCTACGTTGACTACGGTGGTTGATTTTAGCGGTCTTTCTGGTTGGTCTGGAACCTCTTTAACGGTGGGAGGGGTTACGTTTAACGGAATGGATGGTATCTCTGATGATACTTTTAAAGTTAGAACCATTGGAGGGGAATGGGCAGAAGTGATTGAGGCTGGCGTTGATAATGCAACAGCAATCGAGTTTTCTTTTGCCAATCCAGTAAGTGAGTTCTCATTTAATACTTATGGAAATACGCCGAATGTAAATTGGGTTTTAGAGGCTTTTGATGCTTCTGATCATTTAATTGCTTCGACGACTTATGGGCAAATTTCATTGGGTGCAACTCTGGATACCGTTGCAGGGATTACGTCCGGTTCATCAAATATTGCTTATGGGATTATGAAGGACTACAATCCTGATGCGGGTGAAATGGGAAATGTTTTGTATATTGATAACTTTACTTTTACGGCACCTGTTCCAGAACCAGCTACTTATGCATTAATGTTAGGTGGCCTTGGTTTGGTCGGTTTTATGGCAAGTCGTCGTCGTAAAAGCACTTCTCTTGGGTCTTTTTAGAGTTTTTTTTAATTAGAGATTCCTTAATATGCATTTTTTTATGTAAAAGTTTTCTTTTTAAATGCTTTTTTGTATTCAGAATAATCTCAAAGAGCAAGCGCAAGCATGAAAAAAAATTCCCCCCCCTTGGTTTTATGATTGTTTATCACACGAAGCTCGCCTTCTTTTTTCAGAGTGTGATTCAAGCAACACTGCAAAAATTTGAACGGTTGACGACGTCTGTTTTTTATCCCGTTATGGTGGATTTACGTTAGGACCCGTTTTTGCGTTTAGAGAGTGGGTCGTTGGCTTTAGTAGATTTGGTCGGAATGAGAGGGGGTTTGGTCTGTTTTGAGTGCTTTCCAGTTTCTATAACCATAAAAAGCGAGTATAAAATAAACGCTAAACATAATGATGGTGACGTAGTAACCCGTTTGAAAATAGAGTGTGATGGCAAGCAGATTAATCACTATCCAGTATAACCAGCTTTCCAGTATTTTTTTGGCCATTAAAAGGGTGTTCATAACTGAAAAAATGGTTACGGTAGCATCAAGATAAGGGAGGCGTGCATTGGGCATATTGGCGAGATAAAGTCCGATTATTAGGGTGAACAGTAGCCCTGTAGCAATAAATGCAAGGTGAAACGTCAAGGGGCGTTGTGTAATTGTTAAGTTGTCTGCTGGCTGAGTGTGTTTTTGCCATAGCCAAAAACCATAAACTGCCATGCCCATATAGTACACATTAAGGGCGGCTTGCATGGGTAGTTGCCCTTCCCAAAAAAGCAGTGTGTAGATGAAGGTGCTGATCAATGCTGCTGGCCAACACCAAATAATGGTTTTGGAGGCTAGCAATACATAGGCGATGCCCAGACTGGCAGCAAGCCACTCCCAGCCAGATTGGAACAGTAAGGCATGGATTATGGTGTTAATAAGAGTATTTTCAGTATTAACAGGCATGCATGTCGGCTTTATTGTGATTCATGCCAATGTCGATAGAAATATCCATATTAAAAATAGACTCGGAAAGTGATTCCAAATTGCCTTGGATCTCCTAGGCGAACATAGGTTGTTGGGTTGGTGTAAGGGGCATTAAAATCAAAGTGATACCCTCGTGTGGCGTAGGTTTCATCGGTGATGTTTTTACCCCATAGGTACACTTCGTAATTTTGTGATTCATAACCAATTCGGGCGTTAACAAGGCGATAGCTTTTGGATTGGGCATTGTGCACATTGTCAAAGTAAAACTGGTCTACTGCTGTGAGGTCTGTTTGAGCATAGAGGCCATGATGGTTTCGATATTTTATCCCAAGTTGTATTTGATAAGTGGGAGCGTGTGCCTGCTCTCTTTCATTAATGGTAAAGGCGGTATTGGCAGGTGTGCCTGAGGCACTGGTTTGCAATAGTCCCAGACTGCCATATGTGGTAAGGTGCGGGGTGGCCTGCCAGTTAAAGTCCGCTTCCAGGCCAATGTTTTGTGCGTTGTTTAGGTTTTCAGTGTAAAACCCCCAGTTGCTGAAAGCCGTTGGATCATAGGTATAACCGTCAAATTGGGGGTCAATTCGATCCATGTAAAACAGGGTAACATTGGTTTTTAATTCAAGTTTGGGGTGGTGAGACTTTAATCCGATTTCATAGTTGATGAGTGTTTCGGGGTGGTACTTCAAATAAATAGTGGCCGTGTTTGCTGGTTGACCAGCATTAAATCCGCCTGCTTTATAGCCACGTGTTACGCTGGCAAATGCGGTGTAGGCAGGAGTGTATTTATAATGATAGGTGAAATTGGCACCCCATAAAGTATCTTCGGGAGCGTCGTTTTCATTTGCGTTGTTTGAGAAGGTGCTGTTGTTACGCTCGACACGTAATCCTATAATCAGGGTTGCTTTAGGGGTGAAATGGTAATCAAGTTGTGAAAAAGCCGCCAGTTTTATTTGAGTGTAATCACTACTGGATTGACCCCAGTATTCGGTTTTATTGTTTTCATCCAGTTTTGAAGCATAGAGTCCAATCAACCAATCGGCAGTATTGGCAATGCGTGATTGAGGAGTGGATACCCAGCGTAATTCCTGGCTTAGGGTTCTGCGGTTTTTTTTATTAAGATAGATGCCATTGGAGGCACTTGTCCAGTCTTCATCGTAGTTGTAGAGCATGTCTGAATTGACAAAACTTGTTTTGGCTGTAAAGGTGTAATTAGAGGGGGTTTCCAAGGTGGTTTTAATGGATAATCCGTTGGATAGCTGGGTGTCTTTTCCTGGTTGATTTGATTGGGTTGTAAAGGTGTTAGTACGAGACCAGGCATCGTAGCCATTATTTAAATCGGCATGAAGTGCAGTGACATCTATTTGAGTGTTATGGTTTGGGAAAAAACGCAGTTTGGCTCGAAGTGTTAACTCATTCCGAGCATTGGTGTCGTGACGGTTAAGGGTGGTGTTTTGGCGAAACCCATCTTGATTATGTTTAAAAAGCGAAACTCGGTATTGTGGTGCTCTGTTCCCTTTGCCAATAGGGCCGCTGCTCATGATGCCCAACTCTTTTAAATTGTCTTGTCCAAGACTGGTTTCTACCATGCTTTCTTGTATTTCTGAAGGTGGGTTACTTTGAATGTCTACGAGTCCTGCAATGGCGCTTTGCCCAAAGCGTATATTTTGGGGGCCTCGTAAAACTTCAATTTGTTTGATGTCAAATAGGTTGGCTGTCATCGCAATGCCTGAAAAATCCATATCATCAATGACAAATCCAACACTGGAATTGGGTGCACCAGTGTATTCATCTCGTTGACCAATTCCCCGTATTTGAATATGACGGGCACGTGAACTTTGACCAGAAAAATTGACATTGGCCGTTTTAAGTAAAAGATCATCAAAGTGAAGCAACCCCTCATCCTGTAGCTCCGATCCTGTTTGAAGCTCGATGCTGGCGGGCATGTTTTGCATCTTGGTTTTTCTAAGATCAGCATTAACCAAATTAGGTTCTAGTTGGGTGGGAGGGGGTGTTTGTGCTGTTTGATTTGCATAGAGAGTCGAGGGTATTAAGCCTAGCAACAGAAGCAATCGAAGAGGGGGTAACCAAAGACGCATGAATGAATTCCTTAAAGCTTTGCCCAAAGAGGGCTAAGCCAGCTTTTTAGCTTTTGTATTCTCTTTTCTTGTCGTATTGACCTACGCCTTCGAAAAGAGGCTTTGATGCTGAAAATTTGGCTTGCCCAGAATTTAAGCGATGTAACCAGAGCTTCCTTAAGGAACCTCTGAATAAGTCCATTTTTTACCAAAAACAAGCATGTAAGTCATTGATTAATAAAATGACGAAAATGTTGATTGGGATGTAATCAGAACTTTCTTAAGGAAGTGATTTTATCAGAACACCCTTAAAATGTTTTTTATAATCGCTTTCAGAGACGATAGAGAAGGTGTTAAAATAGCCAGCTAATTTTTTTAAATGCGTATTGTAAAGAGAATAAATTCATGCCAATTATTACGTTACCTGATGGTTCAACCAAACAATTTGACGATGCTGTTTCTGTTATGCAAGTGGCCGAAAGTATTGGGGCGGGGCTTGCTAAAGCGACGGTAGCAGGACGTGTAAATGGGGTGTTAAAAGATGTGAGTGATGTGATTACGGAAGACGCTACGCTGGAACTTGTCACCATGAAGGATGAAGACGGACTGCATATTATGCGTCATTCGTGTGCACATTTATTGGGGCATGCATTAAAGCAGTTGTATCCTGATGTCAAAATGGCCATTGGTCCTGTGGTTGATAATGGATTTTATTACGATATTGACATGTCGCATAAGGTGACGCCTGAAGACTTAAAACAAATTGAGAAACGAATGTTGTCGTTGGCAAAAACAAAGTATCCTGTTATTAAAAAAAGGTTATCACGTGAAGAGGCTAATGCGACGTTTGAGGAGCGTGGCGAAGAGTATAAACTGGAATTGATTCGTGATTTAGAAAATGAAACGGAGTTTGGGTTTTATTTTCATGAGGAGTATGTGGATATGTGTGTGGGACCGCATGTACCTCATATGGGGTTTATTAAAGCATTAAAATTAACTCATGTTGCTGGTGCCTATTGGCGTGGAAACTCAGACAATAAAATGTTGCAACGTATTTATGGTGTGGCATTTGCCAATAAACAAGACTTAAAATCCTATTTGCTTATGATGGAAGAAGCGGAGAAGCGTGACCATCGTAAATTGGGTAAAGCGTTGGATTTGTTTCATCTTGAAGAAGTGTCTCCTGGCATGGCTTTTTGGCATCCGAAGGGTACGACGTTATATCGTGTTGTTGAAGAATACATGCGTTCACAACTTGTTGAAAATGATTATGATGAGATTCGTACGCCATTGATTATGGATCGTTCTTTGTGGGAGAAGTCGGGACATTGGGATAAATTTAAAGACAATATGTTTACAACTGAAACGGATAACCGTGATTATGCCGTGAAGCCAATGAATTGTCCTGGACATATTCAAGTGTATAATCGTCATTTGAACAGTTACCGTGATTTGCCGGTTCGAATTGCTGAGTTTGGTACAGTGCATCGTAATGAACCTTCAGGAACATTGCATGGCTTAATGCGGGTGCGATCCTTTACTCAAGATGATGCACATATTTTTTGTACTGAAGATCAAATTAAGCAAGAAGTGCAGGGATGCATTGATTTAGTTTTTAAAACCTATGCTGATTTTGGGTTTGATAATATTGATGTTAAGTTTTCTACCCGACCAGAGCAACGCGTTGGATCAGATAATGTTTGGGATCTTGCTGAAAAAGCGCTGGAAGAAACGTTGCAAGAAGCGGGGCTGGAATATAAGCTTCAACCCGGTGAAGGTGCTTTTTATGGCCCTAAAATTGAATTTCAATTAAAAGACTGCATTGGCCGAGTGTGGCAGTGTGGTACGATTCAGTTGGACTTTTCAATGACACAAGCAGAACGTTTAAACGCCGTGTATATTGGGCAAGATAATGAAAAGCACCATCCTGTTATGATTCATAGAGCTATTTTAGGATCGCTTGAACGATTTGTGGGCATTTTGATTGAACATTACGAAGGAAAGTTTCCAACATGGTTAGCACCTGTTCAGTGTGTTATTGCCTCTATTTCTGATGTTCATAATGAATATGTGCTCGAAATGACAAAAAATTTGAAAAAACAGGGTTTTAGAGTCGATTCGGACTTGAGAAATGAGAAGGTAGGGTTTAAAATTCGCGAGCATACTATGCAACGTGTGCCATATATTTTGGTTGTAGGTGATCAAGAGATGGCAAACGGAACCGTTAATGTGCGAGCCAGAGGTGGAAATAACCTTGGAAGCTTTACGTATTCGGAGCTGGTTGATTTGCTCAGTAATGATATAAGCAAGTTAGGCCGAGTTGTCGAATAAATTTACAAGATAGATGGCAATTGCTTGGATAGCTTTTTAAGGGACTTACTCGGAGGTTCCTTAAGAGGGAACTGAGTGATTGTTACAACTTTTTTAATAACTGGAGGATATTGCTATCGCAATTCGTAGAGGTCGTGGCCGACCACAACAACCTGAAGCACCAAAAGACAGAATTAATGGTGCCATTACCGCCCCTGAAGTTCGTTTAATTGACCCAGATGGCGAACCATTAGGGATTGTGACAATTAAAGAGGCGTTAGAGCAGTCTCAGGAAATTGGGTTGGATTTGGTTGAAATTACAGCGAAGGCAAATCCTCCAGTTTGTAAAATAATGGATTATGGTAAATACCTTTACCAGCAACAAAAAAAGAAGCACGAAGCCAAGAAAAAACAGAAGCAAGTGCAGCTTAAAGAAGTTAAGTTTCGCCCAGGAACTGAAGAGGGAGATTATCAGGTCAAACTACGCAACCTGATGAAATTCCTAGCTAATGGAGATCGTGTCAAAGTAACCATCTGGTTTCGAGGGCGTGAGATCACTCATAAGGAACTGGGATTGAAGATGTTGGAACGTGTTCGGGATGATATTCAAGAGGTTGCGACTATTGAACAAATGCCGAAGATGGAAGGCCGTCAAATGCAAATGATGGTTGCTCCAACGAAGAAAAAGTAATTTTTAATTGATTAAAAATTGCTTAAACAACAGTCGGGACGTTTAAATCGTGTAATCGAGGTAAACGTTACTGGTGCAGCTC
>WFPP01000060.1 GCA_015487495.1 Thiomicrorhabdus sp. | reverse complement strand
GGGAGATCTATCTACTTTCAAGCTCACCAAAGTGGCTTTAGGGGGGGACGATCTTCCCAAAATTCTATTCTTAGAATAAAGCAAGCCAATAAAAAAAACTAATGACTGTTTGGTTTTCTTTCACTAGATGTAAACATACAAGGGGGGGGGAATATTTTTCCTCTCCCTTTTTTTAATTCAGTCGTTTGTTTCCTTCAGATTGAATGCGTTTGATCATGTGATAAAGTCCTGTCGAGCGATTGGGTGACAGTTGTTGCAATAATCCAATTTCACCTAAAAAGTCCAGTGGCGTGTGGGCCACCTCTTCTGGTGTGCGACCATTGTAAACCTTAAGCAAAAGGGCGATTAATCCAGACACAATCGCGGCATCACTTTTGGCTTGCATAAACAGGCGACCGTCGTGCTCTTCAATGTGAATCCAAACTTGCGATTGACAGCCATGAATGCGGTTTTCATCTGTCTGAAACGTCTCATCTAGCGCTTGAAGCTGTTTTCCCATATCAATAAGGTATTTATAGCGATCCTTTGGGTTTTTAAAGTAGGTAAAGCGTTTTATCAAATCGGCTTTGGTTTCTTCAATGGTTTGTGTCGGGACATTAAAATTCACGGCATTTCCTAATGATTAACTGGAGCGTGCATAGTGTATCAAAAAAACATGGGATAAAAAGAGAGGGAGGAAAATTAGAATAAAACAACCCCCTAGCTAGGAGTCGGAGTCTGTTGGATTTAGAATGAATCTACTGCGAAAAAGTGGACTCAAACTGGCTTTCTTTCGTGACGATCTCTAAATCCGACAGACTCCTTACTCAACTGTTTTTTAAAACGTTAAATTATAATTGACAGGCACTTTAATGTGCCATTGAGCGCGCTTAATTTCGTTTGGAAAGGGTTTAAAGCGGTTATTCATCTTAACCTGAAAAATGCTGAGTGCAGCATTGTCCAGTAAGGTTCGGCCTGAGGATTGGATAATGGTTAGAGCGTTAATTTTACCATTGGGTAATAACGTGAACTGGATAAGGACTTCTCCCTCCCAGCGTCTACGTTTAGCACGCTTAGGATAGGTATTTTGAGCATATTGTGCAATCATTGTATTGAGTTCACTTAAATAGGTTTGTTCCGCCATTACAATGTCTGATGCGCTGACAGGGGGGAGTGAGGGCGTAGGGGGGGGGATTTTTTCTGTTGTTGTTTCAACCGAATGTTCTGGGGGTTCTGTTCTTGGTTTCGATTCGGTTTTTTGAGACACAACGGGTTTGGGTGTCGGGTTTTTAGGGCGGACAGAGTCTGATTTTATTTTTTTAGGTTCTATTTGTTTAGGTGTAACTGGTTTAGGCGATTCAACGGGTTTGGATGGCTCAACTGCTTTAGGCTCTTGTTTTGGCGGCGCCTTTTTAGGCATTGGCTTTGGGGGTTCAGGGAGGGGATCGGGCAAAGCCTTTGGTTTAACTGCTGGAGGCGTAGCACTGGGCTGAAACATGGAGAGTGTGACGGGTACAGTGGTGAGTTTAATTACGGTCTCTTTGGTAGGCGTTGTGTTTGAGGTGTATAGAACGTAGCCTGTAGAGAGCAGCAGGGCATACAATATCACAGTAAGAATAAAGGCTTTTTTGGCAGGGGTTTTCATTCTTGGATAGCTTCCTAGGGGTGACCCGACTTGGTAAGGATGGTCAGTTGCTCTAATTGCTGTTGTTTGAGAAGGTCAATTAGTTGGACAAAGTGGCCAAATTCGGCTTTTTTGTCAACTTGAAGTATGATGCGTTGATCTTTTGCAAGGGTTTTTATAAATGTTTGTGCAAAAGTTTGTGTTTGTGGTGTCTCATCAATATAAAGTTGATTGTGTTGGTCGATGTGGAAATAGATGGGGCTGCTCCCTTGTTCTGGCACATAACTTTGAGTACTTTGAGTTTCAGGCAGTTCAATGTTTAAACTGTCCTTAACAATAAAACTGGCGGTGGTGAGCACAATGGCAAGCAATACCAGTATGACATCAATAAGTGGGATGACGTTGATATTATCAAAACGTTTCATGACGGCCCTCTATCGTAAATTATCCAGAAAAACTGGTGTTAAGTTGGGGTTGGCTAATTTTAGTTAGTCTTGGCTGGTTTTCAGGTTGGTTTGATCTGCCGTTTTATGTTGGCCTGTTTTATAGAGTGCCTTAAATACATCGACTTTTCGATTTAGTCCGTTATACGCCATAATACAAGGAATGGCGACAGCAATACCTGCTGCTGTTGCTTTCAGAGCCAGAGCCAGACCTGTCATGATGGCACCCGTATCCAGATTGTGTTGTTGACCAAGTTCATAAAAGGTAATTAAAATTCCAATCACGGTTCCCAGTAGTCCAACATAGGGTGCATTGGCTCCGACAGTGGCTAAGGTGGTTAAATTTTTGGTTAGGGCAATATTAAGATATTCAGCATGGCTAAATTGTTCAAGCCTTAAGGTTTTATAAAAAAAGAGGCGTTCAAAAGTAACCCATAGAGCAATAAACCCCATAAGTCCTAAAATACCAAAGACGGTAATATCAAGATACGCTTTTAAAATGTCCATTGAGTGTTACCCTATTTCTAAATGTGAATGATTTTCGTTTACGATTTAATATTATCTCTTATTTTAAAAAGGTTTACTTGCTTTAATGTTAATTTAGTTTTAAAAAAAGATGACATAAACATGAATTCTCTTTTTTAAAAGCCGATTTAATCGCTTGTTAGTTGATCATTCTCTGATTTTTTCTTTGTGTTAGAATCGAGTTTTATTTTTACATCATGATTTAAGGGACTTGTTCAGAGGTTCCTTAAGTTACATCAAGAGCCTTTTACGGACGATGATTTTTTGGTACAAAAGGTCTCATTAAGTCATCACTCAGGTTATCTCTTAATTTAAGGAGTTTAGAATGAAGCGTCGAGAATTATTAAAATCAGCATTAGGTGTGTCGGTTGGCTTGGCTGGTATGTCGGCTTTAACCCCTTTGTATGCCAGTGATGGAATGGTTATTAAGGCTGAACCAATGTACGATGTTCCTGTTACAAAGGTCACGGAGAGCAGTTATTATATTTTGGCAAAAGACCCTGAGCCGACACCTGAAAACCATGCTTTTTTTAATAACCCTGGTTTTGTGGTGACCAGTGAGGGAGTGGTGGTAATTGATACGGGAAGTTCGGTACAAATTGGCGAGATGATATTGCGCCAAATTAAAACGGTGACGGACAAGCCAGTGGTGATGGTGATCAATACTCATTATCACGGTGATCATTTTTTAGGCAATCATGCCTTTGTTGAAGCTTATCCTGATGTGCCTATTTATGCACACCCTGCGGCGATTGAAAATATTAAATCGGATAAGGGGGCGTTTTGGCTTGGGTTTATGCAGCGTAACTCAAATAATGGCATTACAGGGACGGTTATTACACCACCAAACAAGACATTTAAAGGGGGGGAGAAATTTAAAATAGGAGATAAAACCTTCAAAATTCACCAGTATGGAACCGTGCACACCGAATCGGATTTAATCATTGAAGTGGTGGAAGATCGGGTTGTTTTTATGGGGGATACTGCGATGCGTCGAGTTGCCAATATGGCGGATGGCTCATTTGTTGGAACCATTGAGGCAATGAAAAAAGCGCAAGCATTAAATGCGAACCATTATATTGTTGGTCATGGCGTGCATGATGATGTACAAGTTTGTAAAGACATGCAGGTATTTTGCGAAACAATTTATAATAATGTGGCGATGTATTATGATGAAGGATTGTCTGATTTTGAGATGAAGCCTAAGATTTTAGCGGAACCTTTTATGCAAGAGGTAGCCAGCCAGTGGCCTGGATATGATCAAACCATTGGTGTCTTTATCTCTTTAGCCGTGGCTGAAGTTGAAAAAAATATGTTTTAACTGTTTGACCCTATGCACAAGGGTCATGGCTAAATTAGGCTAAAAAATCCAAAATGGCATCCAGTCCCCGATAATTTAAAGCCGTTAAGGCCTCTTTTTGTACCGCTGGTTTGGCATGATAAGCGATGCTGAGCCCAGCCTCTTTCATCATCAATAAATCATTTGCACCATCTCCAACCGCTATGACTTGATGTGGTTGTATGTTTAAGGTTTGACAAAGTTCGTGTAAAAAATCAGCTTTGGCCTGTGCGCCAATTATGTTCCCGACAACTTTGCCAGTTAATTTACCATTGGCTTCTTCTAAAACATTGGCACGGGTAAAGTCGAGAGAGAGTTGTTGTTTTAAACGTTCAGTAAAAAAAGTAAACCCCCCTGAGACCAGTGCAAAAGCAATGCCTTTATTTTTTAGGCCTTGAATCCATGTTTCAGCACCAGGGTTGAGGCAAAGGCGTTCATCAAACACTTGTTGTAATGCAGATGTGCCTAGTCCAGAAAGCAGTTTTACGCGTTTAATCAGGGAGCCTTCAAAGTCCAGTTCCCCACGCATTGCTGCTTCGGTGATGGCCGAAACTTCGGCTTTTACATTGATAAAATCGGCAATTTCGTCTACACACTCAATGGCGATCAGGGTGGAGTCCATATCGCTAATCACTAACCTTATATCTTGAGCATTAAAGTTTTCTGGTAAGCAGTTGATGTCCAGTTGAGTTTGTTGTGATATTTGGGTTATGTCTGAGATGGAAAGGGATAAGGGTGTTTGAATACGAAAATGTTGTTTCACCTTTTTTGGGATACCCAGTGTTTTTTTAAGGATGCGTTGTTGCTCAGGAGATAAGGTTTCGCTGTGAATTAAAATGGTTGTCATAATCAGTTCCATTAAGCGGTTTAAATAAAAAAAGGGGAACAGGCAGATTGACTCTTTATAAGAGGCAAGCCAGATGTTCACCGTGACGCTGAGTTGTGGTTATTTTTTGGTTGCAATGATTTTTGTTTTACCCAGTGTGTCTTGCAACAGTTGTTTTTTGGCAGTAAACAACCCAATCCAGCCAATTAAAAAGAGCAGTGTGGTTAAAACAAAGCGTAAGTTGGCATTGTGGCGTGTGAGTAAATAACCGTCTTCTCGTACAAGTTGTAAGTCCCATGTTTTTAGGCCTGGGGTTTGACCAGATTGGGTCCAGAAGTGGGTTAGATACATGTACGTGACCCCAATTAAGTAAATTTGAAAAGCCAATAAAATCAAGGGCTTTTTGTCAAACTCCTCTCCTTGCCATAAAACAAATGGAATGGCTGCGACAAACCAAATAGCCAGTAATAAAAGCAGGTCGTAAAAGAAGGCAAAAATAATTTTAAATCGAGTCATTGGTCTTTTAAGTTTATAATTTGAAAGAGTACAAAAAGGTATTGTACCTTTTCTGAGATTGTGACAAAGTAAATTGTAATGCTCTGTTGTTGAAGGTGGATGGTGAGGTTCGTAAATTAGATGAATTTAATGGCTGAAAGTTTAACATTACCCTTTATTGTCGGCGGATGGCTATGGTGTTTATTGGGTCTGATTTGGGCGTTTAAAACAGCGCCTTGGCATAAAGTAAATGGCGATAAGGGGGCACAACATGTGGTATTGGGTGCAACGTTGCTGGTTTTTTTGCTTTGGCAACTTAGTGCCAGCCTTGGAGACGGGTTAACCTTCCATTTTTTAATGATGACACTGCTTACATTGATGTTTGGTGCACAGTTTGCCTTAATGGCTATGGCACTGGCGTTATTAGGCGTAACTCTGGAGAGTGGGCTGGGAATGCTGTCTTTTGGATTGAATGCGCTGTTAATGGGGTTTGTACCCGTAATGATTACGATGGCAATGTTGCGTTTTTCCAAAGCCTATTTAGAGCTAAACTTTTTTGTATTTGTTTTTTTTAATGCCTTTTTTGCGGGTTCTGTTTCGGTTGTGGTATCACTGGGCTTGGGAGCATGGGTAATGTGGATAACAGAAGCCTATTCGTTGGCGGTTTTAAAACAGTCATTTATTCCTCTTATTCCGTTGATGTCAATGCCAGAAGGGTTTTTAAATGGATTTTTGATTGCCGGATTATTAATTTTTAAGCCAGAATGGGTCAGCAGTTTTAATGGGCGGGTTTTTTCAAATTAAGCGTAAAAACTGCGAATTTGTTTTTTGAAGGAAGCGATTTAATCAAGCACTTCCTTGGAGGTTCTTGCACGGCCCTTGCACGATACAATCATGAAAAAAATGGGTAATAATTTCTTGATTTATCCCAGTAGGCATTGGGTATCGTGCCCGGTGTTGTTTAAAATGGGGTCTTATTATTTTTCCCAAGTGGCTTTTAGGCCAATCGCATCTTCTCGTTGTGCAATTTCTGCTTTGGCAATTTTAAGTGCCTCTTTAGCCGCTTTTAATGCGCTGGCTTCATCGCCTTTACTTTTCGCTTTTTCGGCCTGTGCTAAATAGTCTTCAACATAGCTGAGTTTCATTTTCTTTTGTTTCCAAACATACCCTGTTTTAACAGCATCAGCATGCAATGCTTTTGCTTGTTCCACAATCTCCGAATAAGAGGTTGGTTTGGTTTGATTTGTATTGCAGCCAGTAAGAGCAACTGCGGCTAAAAGGGTTGTGCTGATTAAAAGTTTTTTCATTGGTGGTTTCTCCAGATTTAAACGATTTGTAAATGGATTTGTAAATGCCTGTCTTTGATAATGTTGAGTTTTTTAAATCACATTTAAAAAGCAACTATTTTTCGATTTTCGTGTCCCTGTATACGTTATTAAGTTTACCCCAGTCCTGTCAATCTTTATAATAGCCGATATTAAATAGAAAACACGTTGTTTTTTGGTGCGTTAGCTGTCAGTGATTAGCTTAACATGTTGAAATATAATGAAATGATGAAATTTTTAGTGTGTAATGAATTATTTTAAAAAAATAACTGATTAGCCTATAAGTCTTTATATAAGGTATAAAAATGAGAATTTTGCAAGATGCTTTAACGTTTGACGACGTTTTATTAGTTCCGGCACACTCAACGGTGTTGCCTAAAGATGTGTCCCTGAAGACACAATTAACACGAGAAATTACATTAAATATTCCATTTTTGTCAGCAGCAATGGATACCGTTACGGAAGCACGCCTGGCGATTTCGATGGCGCAAGAAGGCGGTATTGGTATTGTGCATAAAAATATGACGGTAGAAGAGCAGGCGCATGTCGTTAGTAAAGTGAAAAAATATGAACATGGGGTGATTCTGGACCCAGTCACTGTTTTGTCCTCCAATACGGTTGAAGAGGTAATGAACGTGACGCGACAAAACCGGATTTCCAGTGCGCCCGTTATGGACGGTAATGATTTGGTCGGCATTGTGACGGCTCGTGATATGCGATTCGTAACCGATTTATCTCAACCAGTCACCAAAATTATGACCCCCAAGAACAAACTGGTTACCGTAAAAGAGAAAGAAGACCGTAATGTGGTTTTGAACTTATTGCACGAACACCGTATTGAGCGCGTTCTGGTGGTGAATGATGCGTTTGAACTAAAAGGGATGATTACCGTATCCGATATGATGAAATCGTCTGATCATCCAAATGCTTGTAAAGATGCTGAAGGCCGTTTACGAGTGGGTGCCGCTGTTGGAACGGGGGTGGAAACGGAGAAACGAGTCGATGCACTGGTGAAGGCAGGGGTGGATGTGATTATTGTGGATACCGCTCATGGGCACTCTCAAGGGGTGTTGGATCGTGTGGCATGGGTTAAACAAAATTACCCTCAATTGCAAGTCATTGGAGGCAATATTGCAACGGGAGAGGCCGCACTTGATCTGGTTAAAGCCGGAGCAGATGGCGTGAAAGTGGGCATTGGCCCTGGTTCTATTTGTACAACCCGTATTGTCGCAGGCGTAGGTGTGCCTCAAATTACAGCCATTTCAAATGTGGCTAAAGCATTGGAAGGAACAGGAGTCCCCTTGATTGCTGATGGCGGCTTACGTTTTTCTGGTGATGTGGCTAAGGCGTTGGTTGCCGGTGCCTCCTCTTGCATGATTGGGAGTATGTTTGCTGGAACCGAAGAGTCTCCCGGTGAAATCGAATATTATAAAGGTCGGGCTTATAAATCGTATCGAGGAATGGGCTCTCTAGGAGCGATGGCTCAGCCAACAGGTTCAAGTGATCGTTATTTTCAGGCCAGTAATGCCGAAGACAAACTGGTGCCAGAAGGCATTGAAGGGCGTGTTTCTTATAAAGGGCCTTTGGCTCCGATTATTCACCAGTTAGTGGGTGGAATACGTGCCAGCATGGGGTATACCGGTTCTAAAGATATTCCGACGATGAACACTAAGCCTTCTTTTGTTAAAATTTCCTCTGCGGGTATGGCTGAGAGCCATGTTCACGATGTGACGATTACCAAAGAATCCCCCAATTATCGTTTGTAATGCAGAGCATTTAATGTCAAATAAAAATAGAGGTTGGTTTTTGCAAAACCAATGGTAAAAACCTTCTTTATTTTTAATATAACTCAGCCAGATTACTGAACGTTCAGTGACAAAATAGCGGATTAGTAAATCGGGATGCTGGGCGATGACACTCTTTTTTATCTTCTCGTTTATCTCTCTTAAAATTTGGAAACCTTATGACACAAGCCAATATTCACGACCATCGAATTCTGATTTTAGATTTTGGATCTCAGTACACACAATTAATTGCACGTCGTATTCGTGAAATCGGTGTGTATTGCGAAGTTGAACCGTGGGATATTGATGCAAAAGACATTGAAGCGTTTGGTGCACGAGCCATTATTCTTTCAGGCGGGCCAGAGACGGTAACGGGAGAGGATGCGCCCTCTGCGCCTGATGTGGTGTTTACACTGGGGGTTCCTGTATTGGGGATTTGTTATGGCATGCAGACGATGGCAGCACAGCTGGGTGGAAAGGTTGTCAATTCAACAGAGCATGAATATGGGTATGCTCAAGTTCGTGTTCACGGTCATACCAGGCTATTTATTGATATTGAAGATGAAGTGACACCAGAAGGGTTTGGAATGTTAGATGTCTGGATGTCTCATGGTGATCGAGTGGAGGTGATGCCAGAAGGCTTTAAGTTAATGGCCAGTACTCCCAGCTGTCCCATTGCCGGGATGGCAAATGAAAAAAAATCGTTTTATGGTATTCAGTTTCACCCTGAAGTGACGCATACAAAACAAGGCTTACGCATGATTGATCGCTTTGTGGTGAGCATAGCAGGGTGTGAAAAGCGGTGGACAACAGAAAACATTATTGAGGACAGTATTCAGCGTGTACGCGCTCAGGTAGGGAGTGATCAAGTGATGCTTGGGCTATCAGGTGGGGTAGACTCTTCCGTGGTTGCCGCTCTGTTGCATAAAGCCATTGGCGACCAGTTGACGTGCGTATTTGTTGATCATGGTTTATTGCGTTATAAAGAAGGCGATCAAGTCATGGCAATGTTTGCTGAAAACATGGGAATTAAAGTCATTCGTGTGGATGTGGAATCGCGCTTTATGTGCGCTTTGGCGGGGGAGGTAGACCCTGAGAAAAAACGTAAAATCATTGGGCATGAGTTTATTGAGGTATTTGATGCAGAATCTGCCAAGCTAAAAGGGATTAAATGGTTGGCGCAAGGAACCATTTACCCTGATGTTATTGAGTCGGCAGGCTCCAAAACTGGTAAGGCGAAGGTAATTAAGTCTCATCATAATGTGGGTGGTTTACCTGAAGGCATGGAGATGGCTTTAATTGAGCCATTAAGAGAGTTGTTTAAAGATGAAGTACGCAAATTGGGCGTTGCATTAGGACTGCCTCCTAAAATGGTGTATCGTCATCCATTTCCTGGGCCTGGGTTAGGTGTTCGTATTTTAGGGGAAGTGAAAAAAGAGTACGCTGATATTCTTCGTTTGGCGGATGCGATCTTTATTGAAGAGCTTGAAAAATGGGATTTATACGATAAAACCTCCCAAGCATTTGCGGTTTTTTTACCAGTAAAGTCAGTTGGAGTTGTGGGGGATGCCCGTCGCTACGATTATGTCGTTGCACTGCGAGCAGTGGAAACCATTGATTTTATGACTGCACGTTGGGCACATTTGCCGTATGAGTTTTTAGAACATGTGTCGGGACGCATTATTAATGAGATTCCACGCATTTCTCGTGTAACCTATGATATTTCAAGTAAGCCACCTGCGACAATTGAGTGGGAGTAAGCGGGGTGTTACAAGGTATTACAGGATGGGTTTAAATAAAAAGGGCTTTCAGGTGAATGAAAGCCTTTTTTGTATGGGCTTATGTATGGGATTAAAGGTTTAAAAAATGCAAAAAAAAACAATAAACATGCCTGATGAAAGTAGTCAAGAAGCGGTTGATGAATTTTGGATGCAACACGCTTGTATTTTGGCTGAAAAAGCAGCGCAACAAGGTGAAGTTCCTGTCGGTGCTGTGCTGGTGTTAGGTAATCAAATGATTTCAGAAGGATGGAATCGCTCAATTCAATTACATGATCCTACAGCACATGCAGAAATGGTGGCCTTGCAGAAGGGGGGGGGGAAAATTAAAAATTATCGTTTGGTTGATACGACCTTGTATGTCACCCTAGAGCCTTGTCCTATGTGTGCAGCCGCGTTGGTACATGCTCGGATAAAGCGACTGGTTTTTGGCGCGTTTGATTTAAAAACGGGGGCTGCAGGATCAGTTTTTAACCTAGTTAATGATGCTCGACTAAATCATCAGATTGAGATAAGGGCAGGTGTACTGGAGTCACGTTGTCGCCAGCAAATCCGAGCCTTTTTTAAAGCACGTCGTCAAGCGCATAAATTGCTTAAAGTATCCAGAGATAAGGGCTGAATAAGTTTGGCTGGACAGTGTTTATGGAGAGTCAGAATGAGCACCATAAAAAAAATCCTGTAAATGAGCCTTGCCTCATGTTTGAAACAATGCGAATATAGCTTGGTTAAAACGAGTAAAGAATTGAATTATGCAAATTAGTGTTGATCCTGCTGAAGGCATTACAACCATTAAAATCTTACCTGGTGAGTTTTATGTTTCAAAAAAAGATGAGCGAATTGAAACGGTTTTGGGGTCCTGTATTTCAGCTTGCGTAAGAGACCCTATCGCAGGCGTAGGAGGCATGAACCATTTTATGTTACCAGTGAATAAACAGGCTTGTGATGCCAGTGAGTTATCGGATGCAAATCGCTACGGTAATTTTGCAATGGAAAACCTTGTAAATGCCTTACTTTCGGAAGGTGCTAAACGAGAACGGCTGGAATTTAAACTCTTTGGTGGCGGACGCATTATGAGTTCCATGACCAATATCGGTTGGTACAATATTGGCTTTGCATTTGACTATATTTATACCGAAGGTTTTAAAATAGTCTCTCAAGATATTGGAGATATTTACCCACGAAAAGTATTGTATTATCCTTTGAGTGGGCGTGTACGAGTGAGGCGTTTGAATGCAATGCATAATGAATCACTTGCAGAACAAGAAAATCGTTACATTAATACTATTGAGTCGAAGCCTGTTGGAGGCGATGTCGAACTTTTCTGAGGATGAATGCTATGGATATGATGGAAACCTTTCGCCAAACTTACCTTGAAGAGAGTTTTGAAGGTTTAGATGTGATGGAAACCGGGTTGTTAAACCTGCCTCCAGGTGTACCCGATAATGAAAAAATTAATGAAATTTTTCGTGCAGCACACTCCATTAAAGGGGGCAGTGGCACCTTTGGTTTTAATGAAATCGCTGGTTTTACTCATGTACTGGAAACCTTGTTGGATGAAATGCGAGACGGTCGTCGAGAGGTGACACAAGACTCTGTTGATGCCATGTTGGCGGCAGTGGATATTTTGCGAGACATGCTAACCAAATTGCAAAATCATGAACCGATTGATGAGGAGCGTGCTAATGAGGTTCAAAAGCGCATGGAAGTCATTTTAGGCAGTGGTGAGAATGGCAGCCCAGAAGACGGATTATCTGAGGCAGAAATTCCCGCTGGTGGAGAGTGGAAAATTCAGTTATTGCCTGAAAAAGAGTTGTTGCAGACAGGAAATGAACCGATTCGAATTTTCCGAGAACTGGAAACTCTAGGGACGTTAACCGTTGAAGTCAGCCTAGAAGATTTGCCTGACATTTCTTTGTTTCAACCAGAATCCCTGTATCTAAAGTGGAACTTAACCCTGTCAGGTGATTCGGTTACAGAAGAGGCAATTAAAGAAGTTTTTGAATGGATCGATGGGGATGGAGCCGAAATTATTTTGACGCCACCCAGTGCCACAAAGATGGAAGCGGAAAGCACAACAAAGGCGAGTGCTGAACCGGTTGAAGCGGCACCTGAGCCAGTTAAAAAAGCCTCTAAAGGCAAAACAAAAACCGAGGTTAATAAAAAGCCTTCTGCCAAAAAATCTGCGGCATCGACTGCCACATCGGCTCCGAAACAAGAGGGGTCGATTCGTGTTGATTTGAGTAAAATTGATCAAATGGTGAATCTGGTCGGAGAATTGGTTATTACCCAGTCGATGTTGAGTCAATTTGGCGAATACGCTGAAGAAGCCAGTGCAGGTCATCCAGATGGAGATTTTGCTTGGGTGGATAAACTAAAAGAAGGGTTAACCCACCTGGAACGCCATACACGAGAGTTGCAAGAGAGTGTGATGAACATTCGTATGTTACCAGTAAGTTTTGCGTTTAACCGTATGCCCCGAATTGTGCATGATGTTAGCCAAAAACTAGGCAAAGAGATTGACCTTGTGATGGAAGGAGAGAGTACTGAGTTGGATAAAACCATGCTGGAGCAGTTAACGGATCCATTGGTTCACATTGTGCGAAATTCGATTGATCATGGGGTTGAGACCCCTGATGTTCGGATTGCGGCAGGTAAACCCGGTATGGGCACAGTTAAAATGGCCGCTTTTCATCAGGGGGGTAATATTATGATTCAGATTACCGACGATGGCGCGGGGATTGATCATGAGGTCATTGAGGCAAAAGCCATTGAAAAAGGAGTGATTGAAGAAGATCATAATTTAACTCAAGATGAAATTATTAATTTAATCTTTCATGCAGGGTTTTCAACAGCAGAGGTGGTCAGTGATATTTCAGGCCGCGGTGTTGGTATGGATGTGGTTCGCCGTAATATTAAAAGCTTGGGCGGTTCAGTGGATGTAAAAACCAAATTGGGAGAAGGCAGTGTCTTTACCATTAGCTTGCCTTTAACACTTGCGATACTGGATGGTCAGCTATGCACTGTAGGCAGTCAAACGTTTGTCTTTCCCTTGTTGTCTATTATTGAGTCCATTCAGGTTGATAAGTCTTTGGTTAAAGGAATTGCGGGCGAAAAAGAACTGTATAAATTACGAGACAGCTATATTCCAGTGATTCGATTGCATGACAAGTTAGGTGTGGATGATGCCAAAAAAGACTTATCGGAAGGGTTGCTTGTGGTCGTGGAATCCTCTGGTCAGCGTGCAGGCATTTTTGTGGATGACTTATTAGGGCAACAGCAAGTCGTGATTAAAAGTCTGGAAAATAATTTTATGAAAATTTCAGGGGTTGCAGGAGCAACGATTTTAGGGGATGGTTCGGTCTCATTGATTTTGGATGTGATGGAGACGGTTTCCAGTCATAAAAGCGTTACAGCGCCTTTAAATGCGGCTTAATGCCCACCTTTTAATATGATGTATTGTTTGACGGTTTTATTGAGTCATTACAAAAAAGAATTAGGAAAATAACAATATGGCCGACCATGAATTAGCGCTTGGGGCAAAAGAAGTTCAAGAAACCATTTTAATGTTAAATTTATCGGTGGCTCAAATTGAGCTGTCTATTTCAGATGGTGATAATTCGGTGAACACCTTGATTGATTCGTTTGCTTTTATGTCTCAACACATTAGCCAAATTCAATCCACAAGTCAGCACATTGCGGACATGGCAAATGATGAAAGTGATGGAGGCATTAATGAACAACAGTCTTTATTAATGAATGAAGCATCTGAGCTGTCCCAGAAAATGCAACAAGCAGTGATTGCGTTTCAATTTTACGACAAATTGAGTCAACGTTTAGAACATGTTTCACGAGGTTTGTCGAGTCTGGCCGAAATTGTGTCGCATGAAATGCATGTGCAAGATGAAGCACAATGGGAAAAATTTAAAATTACCGTGCGAAAAGGCACAACTATGCGTGAAGAAGAAGAGCTTTTTGAATTGATTTTTGATCAAAAAATGCCAGTGGATAAAGCCATTGCAGAAATGAAAGAACGTATGCGTCAGCGAATGAACGAGAAAGAGGAAGCAGAGGATGAAATTGATTTTTTCTAACCCTTAATCAGAGCTTCCTTAAGTAAGTTTTTTCAAGGCTTTCAAATAAAAAAACACAGATTTCGCTGTGTTTTTTTATTTGAAAGCCTTGAAAAAATGAGGCGCATCCCTATTGATAGGCAATACTGCTTTTAAACCCAAAGATAAATGGAGAATCTTTAATGAGTACAACAGAAACACATGCGTTTCAAACCGAAGTAAATCAATTATTAAAACTGATGATTCACGCTCTCTATTCCAATAAAGAGATTTTTTTACGAGAGCTGATTTCTAATGGTTCGGACGCATTGGATAAATTACGTTTTGAAGCCGTCTCTAATGATGCCCTGACAGAAGGAGAGGAAGCGCTTTTTATTCAGATTGAAACGGATAAAGAAAATAAAACCGTTACCATTTCAGATAATGGTATTGGAATGACACGTGATGAAGTGATTGCTAATATTGGAACCATTGCCAATTCTGGAACCAAAAAGTTTTTAGAAAACATGACTGGCGACCAAGCCAAAGATTCTCATTTAATTGGTCAATTTGGTGTTGGTTTTTATTCTTCTTTTATTGTTGCAGATGAAGTGACTCTTATTACCCGTAAAGCAGGGACACCCGAAGCAGAGGGAACAAAATGGATTTCTCAAGGTGAAGGAGAGTTTACGTTAGAAACCGTTGAAAAAGCTCAAAAAGGAACGGAAATTACGCTGCATCTTAAAGAAGGCATGGAGGAGTTTCTGGAAGAAGCGCGTTTAAAAAATATTATTACAACTTATTCTGATCACATCAGCTTTCCTATTAAAATGCCGGCTTATGAGTGGGATGAAGAAGCCAAGGAGCAAAAGCCAACGGGTGAGTTTGAACAGGTTAATAAAGCAACGGCATTGTGGACGCAACCAAAATCGGAATTAAGCGAAGAAGATTATAAAAACTTCTACCAAACGCTGACACATGATTTTGAAGAGCCATTAGCACATCTACACAATAAAGTGGAAGGAACGCTTGAATACACTTCTTTGCTGTATATTCCTAAAAAAGCCCCATTTGACTTATATGAGCGTGATCGTCGTTACGGTTTAAAACTGTATGTGAAACGAGTGTTCATTATGGATGATGCGGAACAACTCATGCCATCTTACTTGCGTTTTATTAAAGGGGTAATTGATTCGGCCGACCTGCCTTTAAATGTCTCACGTGAAATTTTGCAAAGCAATAAAGTAGTCGACAAAATTCGTGCCGCTTCCGTTAAGCGTGTCTTAACGGAATTGGCAAAAATGGCGAAAGCGGACGATCAGGAAAAGTACAACTTGTTCTGGGATCAGTTTGGTCAGGTTATGAAAGAAGGGTTGGTTGAAGACTTTGCCAATAAAGAAAAAATTGCTAAGTTGGTTCGTTTTGCCACAACGCATGATGAAACAACCGAAGAGCAACGTATGTCGTTTGAACAATACGTTGATCGCATGAAGCCAGAGCAAGAAGCCATTTACTACATAGTGGCCGATACGCACGCCGCGGCCAAAGGCAGCCCGCATCTTGAAATGTTCCGTAAAAAAGGCATTGAAGTGATTTTACTGTCTGACCGCATTGATGAGTGGCTAGTATCGCACTTAACCGAGTTTGATGGTAAACCACTTAAGTCCATTACTTCCGCCGACTTGAAAGAATTTGAAGAAGAAGCAGAAAAAGAGCTGTCAGAAGAGGAAAAGAAATCACGTGATGCTTTAGTGGATCGTGTTAAATCAGCTATAGAAGACTCGGTTTCTGATGTACGAATGACCACGCGTTTAACCGACTCACCTGCGTGTGTTGTGAGTGCAGAGGGCGACATGTCGGCGCACATGGTGCGCATGATGGAGCAAATGGGGCAATCTGTACCAAAACAAAAACCGGTTTTAGAGTTAAACCCAGAGCACCCGTTGGTTAAAAAGCTTGAAGCACTTGAAGATGATGCCAAGTTGAAAGAGTGGTCACTGTTCTTACTTGAACAGGCTCAATTAGCCGAGGGCGATACGCTGGAAAATCCAGCAGATTTTATTAAGCGTATGAACGTGCTGTTAAGCGAAGCCATTTAGTTTTGAGATAACGTTTAAGGAGTAATTTTAGGCGTTATCACATACTGTTTAAATCAAAAACCCCCAAATAATCTAATGTATTATTTGGGGGTTTTTGATTTAAGAACAAATATTTATCTTGATTTGTGGCACAATAGCGGCCATTCATATCCCGTCTCAATACAAGTAGGAAAAAATTTTGATTTCAACAGCCAATATCACCATGCAGTTTGGTGAAAAACCCCTTTTTGAAAATATCTCTGTTAAGTTCAGTGAAGGTAAGCGTTACGGCTTAATCGGCGCAAATGGGTGTGGTAAATCCACTTTTATGAAAATACTTGGGGGGGATTTAGAGCAAACCTCGGGTGTGGTCAGCATTGGTGAAAACTTGCGTGTTGGAAAGTTAAAGCAAGATCAATTTGCTTACGAAGAGTACAGTGTGATTGATACCGTTATTATGGGGCAACCAGAGCTGTGGGATGTGAAGCGTGAGCGAGACCGTATTTATAGTTTACCTGCAATGACAGAAACGGAAGGTATGTTGGTTGCCGACCTGGAAGTTAAGTTTGGTGAAATGGATGGTTATACTGCTGAGTCGCGTGCGGGTGAACTTTTGATGGGGCTGGAAATTCCTGTTGAACAACACTATGGCCCCATGAGTGAAGTGGCGCCAGGTTGGAAACTGCGTGTTTTATTGGTGCAAGCGTTGTTTTCTGACCCCGATATTTTGCTATTGGATGAACCAACCAATAATTTGGATATTAATACCATTCGCTGGTTAGAAGAGGTATTAAATGAACGAAAAAGCACCATGATTATTATTTCGCATGATCGCCACTTTTTAAACAGTGTGTGTACCCACATGGCGGATTTGGATTATGGTGAGTTGCGCCTTTTTCCTGGAAATTACGATCAATACATGACCGCTGCGGCCATGATTCAAGAGCAAATTCAGTCTGATAATGCAAAAAAACAAGCGCAAATTAATGAATTAAAAAGTTTTGTTAGTCGTTTTTCTGCCAATGCATCCAAAGCAAAACAGGCCACTTCCCGTGCTAAGTTGTTGGATAAAATTGAGTTAACAGAAGTCAAAGCCTCTAGCCGAGTGAACCCTTATATTCGCTTTGAACAAGATAAAAAGTTGTTTCGTACCGCGCTGGAAATTGAAAACCTGAATAAAACCTATGTGGACAATGAAGGCGAAGCCAATGAGGTGCTTAAAAACTTGAGTATGATGCTTGAAGTGGAAGAACGCTTGGCCATTATTGGGCCAAATGGAGTAGGTAAAACCACGCTACTGAAATGTTTAATGGGCGATACTGACCTGACATCGGGTGTAGTGAAATGGTCTGAAAATGTAAAATTGGGTTATTACGCGCAAGATCATGCTGCTGATTTTGAAAAAGAGATGACTCTGATTGACTGGATGAGTCAATGGAAGCAAGAGGGCGATGATGAACAGGCATTACGTGCCGTGCTTGGGCGCTTACTGTTTTCACAAAAAGAGATCAACAAGTCGGTTAACGTTCTTTCAGGTGGCGAGCAGGGGCGTATGCTTTTTGGCAAGTTGATGTTGCAAAAACCGAATGTATTGATTATGGATGAACCCACTAACCATTTGGATATGGAGTCGATTGAATCATTAAATCAAGCGATGGTAGATTTTCCAGGCACCATTATTTTTGTCTCTCATGACAGAGAGTTTGTCTCCTCTTTAGCAACCCGTGTGTTGGCATTAAGTGAGAATGGGCATGTTGATTTTAGAGGGGACTATGAATCGTATTTGGGTACATTGGCGAATGGATTGTAGCGGCTGTTTATAGCCATTGTTAACTAAAAATTTCCCCCTCCTCAAAAGGGGTGTTCATCACTGCGCCTTAAATAAATACGGAAAGAGCCGTTGCTTCTCTTGTTCAGTTAACCTAGAAATACGTTTTATGTTGTTGTCAGGAATATGTTCTGGATTGGGGTAATGTTGTAATGCGCGTTCTAAACTGGCTTCCCGAATAAGATGCAATATAGGGTAGGGAGCGCGATTGGTTAAGTTTTCAGCGTCATCGGGCTGTGTGCCAGCAAACTGATAGTGAGGGTGAAAGCTGGCGACCTGAAATTCCCCCTGATAATTGAGCTGTTCTATGAGTGCGTCCACATGGTTTAGAAACTGGTTGTAGTCGTTAAAATGGTTGAGCATGTTTGGCACAATGAGCAGAGTTGTTTCAATTTCTTCAGGCATTTTTGTTGCCAATAAAGTCAGTTCGGTAGCCAGTTCGGTGAGTAGACAGGCGGTGTCCTGACAATGGCTAGTGACAAAACGTACCAAATTTTCTTGATAAGGTTTGGATGCAAATGGGCAGAGATTTAATCCAATAACCACCTGCTCTAGCCAGTGACGAACGTCCTGTTCTGCTGTTAAATTGGTAGAAGAATCCAGTGTCATTGTGACCATCCTTAATCAATGATTTGGTGTAATATGGCTGTGTGAACAGGGGGGGGACAATGTGAACTGGGCTTGCTTGAGAGAGGGGGCTTTGGGGCCGAATTTTCTTTTGCGTGGTTTAAAATGGATTCCTTGCTGTTTTGAGTACTGTCATACACATAAAAAAACAGCTCGTCATTGGGCTTTAAAAAGACCGTTTCCCCAAACTCCGTGTAGGTTGTTGCACCCAAGGTAATCAATATTTGTTTGGGGTAGCCAGCTATTTTAATGTGTTCTTGCAAGTTTTCAAGGGGTCCAAAATCGGACTGGTTATTGAGCTGTTGAATGATCCATTGTGTGAGTTGCTGATGAAAATAGGAATACGTTAAGACAGAGCTGTCTTGACCATAGGCATGCAGCTTTCCGTCTCGTTTTAAGTAAGATGCAATGTGAAATGGATCCAGTTCTCCCCCAGCTTCAAATTGATGGAGTGGAAAAAAACGCTCTGCGATGCCTTTGGTTTCTGCTCCCCAATTTTTCTTTTCACTGATTTTTTTTGCCCCTGGTTTACGGATAGAGCAGTCATTAAAGGCTGTAAAAGCACAGGGGGTCAGTTGGGATACCAAGCCTTTTTCTTTTTCATCTTGATAGGTCACATCGAACAGGACACACACTTCTGGCTCGGCTTGAAGGTGGGCATTTTCGGCCAGTTGTTTGGGGTAAGTGATGCGAGAAGAAGACAGCGGATTTTGCCCTAAAAATCCAGAGTGGTTGGGAACGTAAATGGGAAACAGGCCTTTCGGTGCAGTGGCATCTTGAGGTTTAATATTGACAAAATCGGGGGTTTCTCCGGCTTGCTCTAAATGGCCTGCAAAGTTACCCGCCACGCCTAAGCACAGTACGTTAGTTAAGTTGGGTGTTGGGTAGGTTTTCATGTGAATTCTCTTTTAATTTAATAAACTTTGAAAGCGTCGGCGGTAGTTTGTAATTAAATCGGGTTGCACATTGGCATACATGTCAAACAGTTGCACAATGGATTTTTGTGGTAAACCTGATTGATAGGTGCGATTAACGGTAAACAGTTTTAACAGGGTTTGGATGGCAGGCTCAATTTGGTCGTGCTGGATTAAATAGATGCTTAGGTAAAACAGAGCGTCGCAATCGTTTTCATTTTTAGAGAGGTTGGCTTGTACTTCTGTAATATCAGGTGCGTTTTGTGTGTACTCTGAAAAATACAATGAACCTTTAATGTAGCGACCCTGTACGCTTTTTTTTGCCTCTTCTGGTAAACGGTCAAATTGTTCTTTGGCTTGTTCTGTTTCTCCAATATAAAGATACAGTTGTACTAAATCGAGGGGAACATTGGTGTTTTTTGGGTTTTCTTTTGCCGCCTCATGCAAGTATTGAACCGCTTGTTCTACTTGCCCTTCCTGAAATGCTTGGGCTGCTTGTTGGCGTAGCTGTTCTGATGGGTCTTCAACAAGATGATCGCTTAATAAAGCCATATACGCTTCTTCGGTAAGCAACCCCTCACCTTCGGTTAGAATGTCTAGGTCTTTTGCCAACTTATAAAAAGGCGGCTTTGGGTTTGAAAATTTGGCATTCAATTCGGGTTGTTGATCGACATTGACTTTGGCGAGCACAAATTGCCCTGCCATATCTTGAGCCAGTTTTTCCAGTATGGTATTTGCCTGAAGGCTCTCTTTATTATGAATTGACCAAAAATGAATTAAAACAGGTAATCGTTTTGAATTCTGCATGATCGTTTCTTGAACATTATTCAGCGTGACATCGACAATCATTGCTTGCATTGTTTTTTATCCATTATTTTTTTGTAGGTGAAAATGGTAAAGCAAATGTCTTTAAAAAGATACCGCGGGATTGGATTATACGTGTTTAAATGCGTATTTATTTTTTGTTGAAATTACTTTACCTTTATAGAACTTGATATTCTATTTTTTAAAATGCAACTGTAATGCATTTTAGTTGACATTTTTTGCAAAGGGTTCGTCTTTTTATGGCAACAGTTACTCCAGATATTCAACAGCTTAAACGCAGCATGACCATACGATATATGATTGCCATTATTTTAATTGCGGTGTTTTCGCTGGCGGCATTTTTAAGTATGGATGCGGTGGTAAAACGAATGGATAAAAATGCCTATTTAATGAATGTATCTGGTAAACAGCGTTTATTAAGCCAGTACATTGCTTTGGATGCTTATCGTGTGTATTCTGCCGAACAAACCTATTTGTATGACTCTGAGCTGGATGTGGTAAAACACCGTTTACAGCGTAATTTAAAAGAGATGGGAGAGGTGAATAAAATGCTCTCTCAAGGGGCGTTAAAAGATGGCCGATCAGTCAATTTATCTCCCGAAGTGTATGAAATGTATTTTGGTGAACTGAATCTTAAATTTCGTGTACAACAATATTTGGCTCTGGTTCGTTTAATTATTGAACTTCCCAAAGAAGAGCATAAGCAGATTATTATTCGAGACATTGAACGTTTTTCAGAAGGCATTTTAACGGATCTCGACAAGGTTGTATTGCAGTTTCAAAAAGAGGGAGAGCGGCGTTTACAAGCCATAAAAGACACCAAGCTTGGTCTGTTTTTATTAACCTTATTTGTATTGCTTCTTGAGGTATTTTTTATTTTCAGACCAATGGTAAACCGTATTATTCAGTTAAGTCTGGCAAAAGACCATACAATGGAGGAGCTGGAACGTAAGGTGACCTTAAGAACCCTGCATTTGGAAAAGGTAAATAAAAGGCTCAATAAGTTGGCACACCATGATGCATTAACGGGATTAAGAAATCGACTGAATTTAGAGGCAAATATTGAAGAGGTGATCATTGCTTCTGAAAAACACGGTACCGAGTATGCCGTGTTAATGCTGGATATCGATTGGTTTAAGAGTGTTAATGATCAGTATGGACACGATACGGGTGATTTTGTTTTAAGGGAAATGGCGCAAATTTTAACTCAATCGGTACGTGAGGGTGATCATGTGTATCGTGCAGGGGGGGAAGAATTTGTAGTTTTACTTAATCGTATTTCCTATCAAGACACAGTGAAAAAGGCGGAGAAGATTCGTCAATCCGTGGCTGAACATGTTTTTTCAGCTAATGGGGTTAAAATTCATAAAACACTCAGTGGCGGACTGTATCACTCTTCTTTATTTAAGGTTTCTGGCGTTAAAGAGTTGTTAAAGTTGACCGACAGTGCTTTGTATACAGCAAAACATGCTGGGCGTAATCGCATTATTGAAACCCGTATGGAAATGCTTTCAGGCATTTCGGTCTTTAATACGGTGAATGCCCAACTGGTCTTTTCAGATTTAAAATTTTGTACTGTATTGGCAGTGGATCCAGAAGTATTTAAATTAATCGGTTATCGTCAGGAAGATTTATTGTCTGGTAAGGTATCGTTTGTGGAGGCGGTACTTGCGCCTGATCGTGCGGTTTTGAAAAAAGTGACATTAAATGCCAGTAAAGAATCGCCTTTTGTCTCTCCAATTCGTATGCAACATGCAAATGGCGAAGAGGTATCCCTTAAGCTGGAAGTGTATGTTTCATATGAACATAAGGTATTGGAAGTGGTGGTTAATTTGGAGGGGTATTCTGATTGATTGCCTAACTTCAAAACTATAAAAAAGGTATAACCCCCTTCTTGGTTTCTGCTTCCCAATTTTCACTTCTATGGGCGGTGGGATTATTCTAAAATTTGTTTCAATTCATACAGTGATTCCAAGGCCATTTTTGGGCTCATTTCATCAGGGTTTATTGCTTGAAGAGTGGTTTTTAACTGTTCCAGTTTTGGGTCTGTCTGAGGGGCAAACAGGTCAAATTGTTGTGTTTTTTCTACTGCGTGAGGGATTTTAGAAGAACCGTTTTGTATTGTGTGTTGCGCTTGGTTTTGTACGCTTTGATTTTCCAGGTTGTGTAATACGGCTTTCGCTTTTTGAATGACTTGATGTGGTACACCCGCCAATGCGGCAACTTGTAGGCCATAACTCTGAGAGGCGGCACCTTCTTGTACCTGATGTAAAAAAACAATGCTGTCCTGGTGCTCAATGGCATCCAGGTGTACATTAATCGTATTGTCAAATTGTTCGGACAAGGACGTTAACTCAAAGTAATGCGTGGCAAACAAGCATAATGCCTGAGTTTTGAGGGCTATGTGTTCGGCAATGGCCCAAGCCAGTGCCAGTCCATCAAAAGTGGAGGTGCCACGTCCCACTTCGTCCATTAAAATTAATGATTGTTGGGTTGCGTGATGCAAAATATTGGCGGTTTCGGTCATTTCAACCATAAAGGTGGATCGGCCTGAGGTTAAGTCATCAGAGGCACCAATGCGGGTAAAGATACGATCAACTGGGCCTAGAGTTGCAGACTCAGCAGGCACAAAACTGCCCATAAATGCCATAAGGGTTATTAATGCCGTTTGGCGCATGTAAGTTGACTTCCCACCCATATTGGGGCCTGTAATAATATGCAACTGCCGTTGTGGTGTAAATAGTGTGTCGTTTGGAATAAAGGGGTCAGGGGAGAGCGCTTCAACGGTGAGGTGACGTCCTTGAACAATATTTAATCCTGGCTGCTTGGTTAGGGTGGGGCGTGTTAAATTCAAGGCATTGGCTTGTTGTGCAAGGTTGACGAGCACATCCAGTTCAGCCAGTGCCGAGGCACAGGTTTGTAATGGATGCAGTGATTGATTTAAGGTTTCAAGCAGTTGTTGATAGAGCCATTTTTCACGTGCAAGCGACTTTTCACCTGCGCTGAGGATTTTGTCTTCAAATGCCTTTAGCTCAGGAATGATATAGCGCTCCTGTGCTTTGAGTGTTTGACGGCGAACATACTCCGCAGGCACTTGCGTTGTATGCAGTTTGCTGATTTCAATGTAGTAACCGTGTACGCGGTTGTAGCCTACTTTAAGTGTATTAATACCAGTCCGTTCACGTTCGCGTTGTTCCAGTTGTAGAAGATAGTCGCCAGCTTCATTTTTAAGGTTACGTAATGTATCCAGTTCAGCATCGTAACCTTCTGCAATAACGCCCCCATCTCGAATAAGAACCGGAGGGTTTTCAATAATTGCTTTTTCAAGCAATTGTGCCAACTCTGGAAAGGTGTGTAGCCTGGTCGCCAGTTCTGACAATTTATGAGTTTCGTGCTTGGCCAGCAAGGTTTGCAGGCGTGGTAATGTATTCAGTGAGCGACCAAGCTGTAATAGGTCTCTGGGACGGGCAGATAATAGAGCAACGCGACTTAAAATTCGCTCAAGGTCTCCAATTTGTTTTAATGCTTGGCGAAAATCGTCATCTGACTGTTGTTCAATAATGGATTCAATGGCGTCCAGGCGAGCATTAATGGTTGCTTGATTGCGTAAGGGCTGGTTTAACCAGCGTTTTAAAAGCCGCCCTCCCATTGCGGTTGCGGTTTGGTCTAAAATAGCAACCAGTGTATTGTGTTGCCCGCCACTTAAGTTGGTGTCAATTTCAAGATTGCGGCGACTGATGGCATCTAATATTAAATTGTCGTCTGTTGAATAGCTGTGCAGGCTGTGAATGTGCTCAAGTGTTTTGTGCAACATGGATTGTGCATAGTGTAGGATACTGCCAGCTGCACCTATCGCAGCCGTTTTTTGTTGACACCCAAATGCCATTAAATCTTTGGTGCCAAAATGCTCGGTTAAGCGTTTAAAGCAACTTTTGGGTTCAAAATGCCAGCTCGGATAACGTACCACACCAGTTTGATTGAGCAAGGTTTCTGGAAGAGATTGTCTAAATAAATCGTTATCAGGTAATAACAGTTCTGAGGGTTTGATGCGTTCAATTTCAGCAGATAAGTGTGTAAGCGATTCCAGTTCGGTGCATTCAAATCGACCACTGGCTACATCCAGATAAGCCAAGCCATATTGTTCATGATGGAGTGAAATGGCGGCCAGTAAATTTTCAGATCGATCTTCCAGTAACGCCTCTTCAATTAATGTACCAGGCGTAATGACTCGAACCACTTTACGTTCAACAGGGCCTTTACTGCTACCAGGGTCTCCCACTTGTTCACAAATAGCAACGGAGACACCAAGTTTAACCAATTTGGCCAGATAGCCTTCTGCTGAGTGGTGTGGAATTCCTGCCATTGGAATGGCTTTGCCACCTGATTTTCCTCGTGCAGTCAGTGTGATTTCAAGCAGTTCAGAGGCCTTTTTGGCATCGTCGTGAAACAGTTCGTAAAAGTCACCCATGCGATAAAACAATAAATGGTCAGGATGTTCCGCTTTGATGGCAAGGTATTGTTGCATCATTGGAGTATGAGCAGGTTGAGGGGGAGGACATAAGGTTGTTTTTTTCACAGAGTTTCAGAAATTTGATTTTAGAGGGTTGATTTTAGGGGGTTATTATAATCGTATAATCGCGAATTCAAGTATTGATTTTTGCAGTCGATTCATTTTAAATCCGACAGACTTCTTGGACAAGTTATCATACATGACTGGATTGTGTTTGTATGATAACTTGTTTTTTTTAGTTTGTTGGTAACTGAAATTGACTTAATATTTCATTCACATCCAATGCTCTTTCAGAAAGGTTTTCAGCGGTTGCGGATGCTTGTTCAACAAATGCGGCATTTTCTTGTGTGGAGGCATCAATATTGCTGATTTCCTGGTTAATGGATTGAATGCTTACTGTTTGTTCTTGCGCTAAAGAACCAACGCTGTCAATAATACTGGTGATTTCGCCAGACTTAAGTTTTATGTTTTCAAGTTTTTCTGACAGTTGCAAAACAATGTCTACACCATCTTGTGATTGCTGTACAGATTGTTCAATTAAAGACTTGATGTCTTTGGATGCTTCGGCAGATTTTTGTGCCAAATTTCGTACTTCACCCGCAACCACGGCAAACCCTCTGCCGTGTTCACCTGCTCTGGCTGCCTCTACTGCGGCATTAAGAGCGAGCAAGTTGGTTTGAAAAGCAATGGAGTCAATTAATGTAACAATGCCAGTAATTTCTTCAGAAGAGTGTTTGATTTTTTCCATCGCTTCTAAAGACGTGTTCATGAGCTTGCTACCAGATAAGATTAAGGCTTGTTGTTCGGAGGTATTTTCCTTTACTGTTTTTATTTTGGTATGTGTGCTCTGTACCTGATTTAAGATGGTGTCCATTTTTTTGCTGGTTTGTTCGACTGAAAGCACAATTTCTTGCGTTCTTTGTGAAAGTCCTTGCGATGCAATGGTGACTTCATTAGCTGAATTTAATACGGAATTTGTGGCTTCGCTAATGCTGCCGAGTGCTTGGGCCTGATTGTGTACACTTTGGTTAATATCTTGTTTTAGACGTTCCAGTTTATCTGAAAAGTGACTGTCAATTTGTTGGGTCAGCACGCCTCTTGACATGCTTTGCAATACCACACTGGCTTCTTCAACCAGTTTAGAAAGCTCCATTTCATGTTGTTTTTGTTCTGTAATATCGGCGGCAATTTTAATGATTTTGTGTGGTTTTTGGCCTTCAAATGCAACCGGAATATAAGCCGCCTGAATCCAGATGTCTTTACCTTGCTTGCTAATACGTTTAAAAACGCCAGTCTGTTCCTGCCCTTGAGACAGTGCTTGCCAGAATGCTTGATATTCTGGTTTGGACACTTCTTCAGGGTCGACAAAAATTTGATGATGTTGAGATTTTATTTCTTCCAGTGGGTAGCCTAAAGCATGACAAAAGTTTTCATTTGCAGTCAAAATTTGACCCGAAGGGTCAAATTCAATAACAGCATAGGTTTGATTAATAGCAGATAATTTGGCCTTGGATTCCTGTTCTTCATGCATTTTTTGGGTAATATCGGAAGCCAGTTTTATAATTTTATAGACGTACCCTTTTTCATTTTTAATGGGGTTATAGGATGCTTCAATCCATACCTGTTTGGCATTTTTTCCAATGCGTGAAAATTGTCCGGTAAAGGCTTTGCCTTGTGCTAACTTTTCCCAAAATGCTTGGTATTGTAGGCTTTTTTGTTCTGACTCTGATACAAATAAACGGTGATGTTTGCCTTGAATTTCAGGCAGAGTGTAGCCTACGGTTTTTAAGAAGTTTTCATTTGCCGTTAGAATAATACCAGAAGGGTCAAACTCAATAATCGCTAAAGAGTGATTTAGAGCGTTCATTAAATTTTTATAAGACTGGTTTTCTGTTTCCAGGATATTAATTTTTTGTTTTGAAGCTCCAAACATGGAAAAGTCCTTTTTTTGTGAGAAAGTTAGTTATATGTGTGTTTTTTTTCTATGTTTACTAGAATCTAGATTAAGTAATAAAAAAATAGAAGGCAATCATCAGTATTATAAATCTTTATAATTTGGTTAACGGCAATTTGGTTAACGGCAGAATGCAAAATAATATGAATGTTTTTTTGAAAGAGAGGGTGTGATATGAATTTTGAAGCACTGGTTGCACAAGTGGGGCAGAGGTTAATCGATCATAATTTAATGGTGGTGACAGCGGAATCGTGTACGGGAGGAATGATTGCTGAAGCATTAACGGCCATTAGTGGCAGTACGGCGTGGTTTGATCGTGCTTATATTACTTACAGTTACGAATCAAAAAAAGAGATGCTGGGGGTAAAAGAGATGACCATCCAGAAAAAAGGAGCGGTGAGTCAGTCGTGTGTGGAAGAGATGGTATTGGGCGCATTGCAACAGTCTCATGCAAAGGTGAGTGTGGCTTGCAGTGGTATTGCGGGGCCCACAGGCGGAACGAATGACAAGCCCGTTGGAACGGTTTGGTTGGCTTGGGCCATTCAAGGGCAAGATAAGGTTGTCTCTGAGCGATTTTTGTTTTCGGGTGATCGACAAGCGGTGCGTGAACAAACGACCGAAGCCGCTTTGCAGGGTATTTTGAAACTATTGGAAAATCCTCAGTAGGATTTAAATAAAAAATATGGGATAATCCCGCGCTTGTAAACCGTTTGCACAGAATTAAATTCTCTCCTTTTAAAAATCCATTTAAAAAGGGGCGTAACGCGTACTCAAAAAGGAAACGCAGACATGGACGACAATAAGAAAAAAGCACTGGCGGCGGCCTTAGGTCAAATTGAAAAACAGTTTGGTAAAGGGTCGATTATGCGTATGGGTGATAGCACCGTTGCACGTGATATTGAAGCCGTTTCAACGGGTTCTTTAGGTCTGGACTTGGCGCTGGGCATTGGTGGTTTGCCAAAAGGGCGAGTGATTGAGATTTATGGCCCTGAGTCGTCGGGTAAAACCACGTTAACCTTGCACGTGATTGCCGAGATGCAAAAGCTGGGTGGCACCGCCGCTTTTATTGATGCCGAACATGCGTTAGATCCTGTCTATGCAGAAAAGCTGGGCGTGGATGTTGATAATTTATTGGTGTCTCAACCGGATACCGGTGAGCAAGCATTGGAAATTACCGATTCGTTAGTGCGTTCAGGTGCGGTGGATATTGTGGTGGTGGATTCGGTGGCTGCCTTAACCCCTAAAGCGGAAATTGAAGGCGATATGGGCGATTCTCATATGGGACTTCAAGCGCGTTTAATGTCTCAAGCGTTGCGTAAATTAACCGCCAATATTAAGCGCACCAATACCTTGGTGATTTTCATTAACCAATTACGTATGAAAATTGGAGTGATGTTTGGTAACCCAGAAACGACGACGGGTGGAAATGCATTAAAATTTTATGCCTCCGTGCGTTTAGACATTCGTCGTATTGGTGCCATTAAAAAAGGCGACGAAATTTTAGGGAATGAAACCCGTGTCAAAGTGGTTAAAAATAAAGTTTCCCCCCCTTTTAAACAGGTGCAGTTTGATATTTTATACGGTCAGGGGATTTCACGCGAAGGTGAGATTATCGACTTGGGTGTGAAAGAGGGCATTATTGAAAAGTCAGGTTCCTGGTACGCTTATGGGGGGAAGAAAATTGGTCAGGGTAAAGACAATGTTCGCCAGTATTTGATAGATAACCCTGAGATTGCTGAAGAAATGATGGATAAAATCAAGGCATCATTATTGCCAGCTATTACCGATAAAAACAAGGAAGAGACTGAAACTCTTTAAGCCGTGATGCGTGTTAAGTTGAATGTGTGTTAAGTTGGTTTTTAAATGGTTATATTTTTTTTGTTGAGTGTGTTTTGAAAAGCGCGGAAGAGTTTTTAAAAGAATTGGGTGTCTCGTGTGATGCTCAACCCTCCACGTCAGATCATTGGGAAGAGGGGGGGAGAAAATCTGAATTAATCAAACAAATCGAGTCCCGAGCGGTTTACCTTTTGGGGATTCGGGAGCATGGGGCAAAAGAACTCAAAACCAAATTGTTGACGAAGTTTCCAGAAACCCCCGAATTATTGGTTGAGTGTGAAGAAGTTTCGGGGTTTTTAAACGACGTAATTGACGATGTGCTGCAACGTTGCCAAGCCAATAACTGGCAAAGTGACGAACGCTACATTGAACAATCGGTGCGTAATTGGGCTGCAAAAGGCAGTGGGCCAAATAAAATACGTCAAAAACTCATGGCGGCCTCCAATCGGGAAGACTTGATTTCAATGTATTTAGATTGGGATGACAGCGAATGGTTGGAATTGGCTTTGGGTGTGTTGATTAAAAAATATGGGGACGCTCGACGTCCGACAGAGCAAAAAGAG